>CALJSD010000082.1 GCA_937976325.1 uncultured Carnobacterium sp. | reverse complement strand
CACAACGCTATCGAACCACCCCACACGTCTTGGACGTCCAGTTGTTGTACCGTATTCACGTCCGACTTCACGAATACGTGAGCCAATTTCATCGAATAATTCTGTTGGGAAAGGTCCATCCCCTACACGAGAAGTGTACGCTTTACATACCCCAACGACTTTATTAATTTTTGAAGGTCCAACACCGCTACCGATAGTTACTCCACCAGCAACTGGGTTAGAAGAAGTTACGAATGGATAAGTTCCTTGGTCGATATCCAACATAACCCCTTGGGCACCTTCGAATAATACGCGTTTGCCGTGATCTAATGCATCGTTTAAAACAACAGATGTGTCACATACATATTGTTTCATTTGTTGACCATATTCATAATACTCTTCAAAAATATCATCGAATTCGATTGGATCTGCATCGTATACTTTTGTAAAGAGACGATTTTTCTCAGCTAAGTTGATTCTTAGACGTTCCGCAAATACTTCACGGTCGAGTAAGTCTGCCACACGAATCCCAACACGTGCTGCTTTATCCATGTAACATGGTCCAATCCCTTTGTTCGTTGTACCAATTTTGTTGTCGCCTTTTGCTTCTTCTTGTAATTGGTCTAGGCGAATGTGGTATGGCAAGATGACATGCGCACGGTCTGAAATACGTAAGTTATCAGTAGTCACATTTCTTTCGTGTAAATACGCAAGTTCTGTGATTAGAGATTTTGGATTCAATACAACCCCATTCCCGATTACGCTGATTTTCTCTGGTGAAAAAATCCCTGATGGAATTAAGTGAAGTTTATAAGTCACTCCATTGAATTGAATCGTATGTCCTGCATTGTCTCCACCTTGATAGCGGGCAATGACTTCTGCGTTTTCACTAAGGAAGTCTGTAATTTTTCCTTTACCTTCGTCTCCCCATTGTGTTCCTACTACTACTACTGATGACATTTGACGCACCTCTTCTTTGTATTATTCATTTAAATGTCTGTTATTAGGCCATTGGAGCGTTTTGCTCGACTCCATCCGGCACAAGATTTGTAAATTTATTAAATTCTTTCATGAAGTTCAATTCAACCGTTCCACGAGGACCGCTACGGTTTTTCTCGATAATGACTTCAATGGTACTATTTGGTTCCACTTCTGGCACATGTCCATTCTCATCTGGCTCTTGACGATAGTAATCATCACGATATAAGAATGCTACGATATCGGCATCTTGCTCGATAGATCCAGATTCACGAATATCTGACATGATTGGTCGTTTATCTTGACGCTGTTCCACACCACGCGATAATTGCGAAAGTGCGATAACGGGAACTTTTAATTCCTTCGCTAATTTCTTCAAGTTACGAGAGATTTCAGAAACCTCTTGTTGACGACTCTCTTTTCCGTTTCCTTCAATCAACTGCAAGTAGTCGATCACAATTAATCCAAGATTGTTACGCTCTTGTTTTAAGCGACGACATTTTGCACGAATCTCAGCAACGCGAATCCCTGGAGTATCATCAATAAAAATTGGTGCTTCAGATAATGCTCCGGTTGCCACGAAATATTGTGTATATTCTTCAGGCGTTAATTTACCTGTCTTCAAATGTCCTGCATTAATGCTGGCATGAGAACAGATAATACGCTCTACAAGGGACTCAGCACCCATTTCAAGACTGAAGATGGCTACCGTTTCGTTCAGGTTCACGGCAACGTTCTTTGCAATATTCAATACAAAGGCCGTTTTACCAACAGATGGACGAGCCGCTAAGATGATTAACTCATCCGCATGTAGCCCTGACGTCATTCTGTCTAAGCCGATATACCCTGTCGCAATCCCTGTTACTTCACCATTGTTTTTCGCACGCTCTTCTAAGCTCTCATATGCAGTACGAAGAACGGAACTAATTGGAATGAAGCCAGCCTTATTACGTCCTTCTGATACAGAAAGAATATCTTTCTCAGCCGTATCTAAGACGTTGGCAATTGGTTCATCCTCTTGGTAAGCATTTTTTACAATATTTGTCGAAGTTTTAATTAATTTACGGCGCGTAGATTTTTCTAAAACGATTTGTGTATAGTACTCTACGTTGGCTGCTGTTGGCACTTTATCAAGAAGTTCGATTAACGTTACTTCTCCACCAATATTCTCCATTTGATTCTTTTGTCTTAAAATCTCTGAAACGGTGATTGCGTCAATATCGATATTGTTTTGGTTTAATTCAATCATTGCCGCAAAAATTAATTGATGAGAAACACGATAAAAATCTTCCGGTGTCAAAAATTCCATAACCGAAATAATCGAGTCACTTGCAAGAAGAATAGACCCAAGAACGGCTTCTTCCGCCTCAATATTTTGTGGTGGAACTAAATTTGGATATAGTTCTTCCATTCAAACACCCTTTCTACTAAAAATAACCATAAAAATACAGTTTCATTGTATCATAAAACGCTGTAATAAAACAGAAGATTGAGTCTTTTCTAGCATGGAAACTGGAATGTTTGTTTGCGACTTTGTGAATTGTATCACATATTTATAACCAAAAGAAAAAGGATTCTCCACAACGGGAAAATCCTTAGTATTTCTTATTATTGAGCAACGATATTCACAGTCATAATTGCTGTTACATCGTGGTGTAATTTAACAGGAACACGAGTGTATCCTAATGCACGAATTGGTGCTGCTAATTCGAATTTGCGACGATCCAATTCAACATTGAATTTCTTGTTGAATTCTTCTGCGATTTGCTTCGCTGGGATAGCTCCGAATAGACGGCCGTCTTCCCCTGCTTTTGCTTTAATCGTTACGACTGTATCTTCGCGTTCTAAGAACTCTTTCATTTCTTTGGCTTTTGCTAATAATTCAGCGTTATGTTTTTCTTCAGCTTTCTTTTGACCTGATAAAGTCGCTAAGTTTGCGGCATTTGCTTCTTTAGCTAAACCATTTTTGATTAGGAAGTTTTGTGCGTATCCGTCTGCAACGTTTTTAACGTCACCTTTTTTACCTTTACCTTTTACATCTTTCAAGAAAATTACTTTCATGTTTCTTCCTCCTAATTATAAGTTAATTTCACTACCAATTTCTTCAATCACTTGAATTAATTGGCGGATTGCATCTTCAATCGTGATATCGGATAACTGAGTTGCAGCATTTGATAAATGTCCGCCACCACCCATTTTCTCCATTACACGTTGAACGTTCTTATTACCAAGACTTCGCGCGCTAATTCCAACCCGGCCATCATTGCGTTTAGTCACTACAAATGAAGCATCGATGTTTTCCATAGATAACATCATATCTGCAGTCTGAGCAGCCACAACTGTAGGATAGACAATTGTCTCTTCACCGTGTACAATTCCGATG
>CALJSD010000081.1 GCA_937976325.1 uncultured Carnobacterium sp. | reverse complement strand
ATGAAATCGAAGGTCAACTACTACAAGAAAAGGTATGGAGAGCACTAGAAGAAGAGCTTCTTGAACACCCAGAATACGAAGAAGTTTTTGCGACGTTCTCAAATGACCGTTCGGACGATGGTATTACGAATACTGTTTACCGTCTATACCAATATTCTCGTTCGAAAAGAGAGCCTAAAACATGGCTATCCAATTTAACAGAGAACTATTCAGTTGGAAGTGATTATGCTTCAACACCTTTCGTTAAAACGTACGTAAAACCAGCATTAATCGAAGAGTTAAGTTACCTTGTTACTCAATATGATCAACTTCTTAAAGATATCGAACTTCTTGGAGCTCCGAAGCATCAAGCGGTTTTAGAAGATGATTTAGACTTCGTAAAAACAATTTTGGTACATATTCAAGAGGAGTCATACGTTTTTGCGTATCAAGCATTTGAAGACAGAAAATTCAAGAACTGGTCTACAGCTAAAGTGGATGAGACTGTTAAAGAAAGCTTAGATGAGATTAAAGCAATTCGTGAAGGGTTGAAAAAAGACTTCCAAAAAATCAAAGAGGATTACTTTGCGACTTCTCCAGAAGTTCAGCTGCAGCAAATGACAAAAGTAAATCGAATTCTATCGAAACTTTCAGATATTGCAGTGATGTTCTATGACCGATTTCAAGATGAAAAACATCAGTTAAATAAGCTTGATTTCTCAGACTTAGAACATGATACTTTGAGAATTTTGAGAAAATTAGATTCAAATGGTCAAAAGATTGCTGCCGAATACTATCAAAATCACTTTAAAGAAGTCATGGTCGATGAGTATCAAGACGTTAACCGTGTCCAAGAAGCGATTTTAGAGCTCGTAAGTAAGCCCGATAACCGTTTTATGGTTGGCGACGTAAAACAATCTATCTACGGTTTCCGACTAGCAGATCCGTCTCTTTTCCGTGAAAAATACGAAGCTTATGCCGAAGGAAAGAGTGGGGAGAGAATTGTTCTAGCAGAGAATTTCCGTTCTAGAGATGAAGTTCTTTCCTTTACAAATAAAGTATTCCAACAAATTATGAATAAAGAGTTGGGACAAGTGGAATATGATGACGTTGCTGCTCTAAAAACAGGGAATCTTTCATATTCTCAAGATGACGATAAATTCAGTGAAATTATTTTAATTGAAGATGTGGATTTAGATGAAAACTCGGATGACCTAGAGGATGCTGAAGGATTCGAAAAGGTAGAAAATGAGATTCATTATGTTGCACAACGCATTCAAGAGATGATAGAGACACCTTTTGAAGTGATGAATGATGAAGCAGATGCAAAACGTCCGGTAACTTATGGAGACTTTGCGATTCTTTCATCTACAAAGAGTAACAATGATAAGATTGAATCAATTTTTGCTGCTTACGGAATTCCAGTAAACGTTCAAAAGGCTCAATCATACTTTAAACGTACAGAGATTACAACAATGGTTTCTTTACTAAAAGTGATTGATAATCCATTGCAAGATATTCCGCTAGTAGCTGTATTGCGCTCAGGACTTGTCGGATTAGACGAGATTGCATTGGCGCACATTCGTAAGTCATCGAAAAATACAAGTTATTATGAGACTGTTTGCCAATTTGTTTCAAATTTTGAGCTTCAAGAAATCGATTATTACGATTCTAAGCAACAATTAGCGCTTAAAGAGCGTCTAGAAGGCTTTTTAACACTATTAAATAAATGGAGAGACAGCGCGAATAACGAATCGATTGCTCAGCTAATCTGGGAAATTTATATGGATACTCATTACTTGGAATATGTCCATGGACAATCTAATGGTGCGCAAAGAGCTGTAAACTTGCATGCTTTATATGAACATGCGCATCAATATGAATCAAGTAGTTTTAAAGGTGTTCGTAACTTTATCCGCTTTATTGAAGCTCTTCAAAAGAAAGAAAAAGATTTAGATGAAGCACCGATTGCAACAGATTCAAACGCTGTTCAGGTGATGACGATTCACGCAAGTAAAGGGTTGGAATTCCCAGTCGTATTCTTAATCGATACGAATCGTAAATTCAATATGCAGGACTTAAAAGCATCTATCATGTGCTCAGATGAAATCGGTGTAGGTACGAATTACTTTGACTTAAATACTCGTATTACGTACCCAACCGTACAAGCTGTAGCCACAAGAAACTTCGAGAAAAAGAAATTGTTATCCGAAGAAATGCGTAAATTGTATGTAGCAATGACACGTGCCCGTGAAAAACTAATTATTGTAGGTACGCTTAAAAGCTACGAGTCATTTAAGAAGAAATATGCCTTTTTAACAAACGAATCTAGCGAAATTCTACCATATCAAGCACGTTTCAAGAGTGGTACATTCCTTAACTGGATGCTTCTGAGTTCTATCCGTGAACAATACAAGATTATTCCTGAAATTGTTGCAAAACCGGATATCGTAACTAAGAGTCAGCAATATATTCACGAAATCAGTGGTAAAGAAGTCTTCCAAGAAGATTGGCAAGAATATTACAGTGAAGCCGATTCTCCACGTGAATTGAAGTCTCAAGTACAACAAATGCTTCAAACAATTCAGCAAGACTATCAATTTGAAGCCGAAAGCAAAACAACAAGCTATCAAAGTGTGTCTGAATTGAAACGAGTGCTTGAAGATCCAATTATCGAAGAATTATCCCAAAATAGCTTGATAGAAGAGGGGAGAAGAGCGATTTACCTCTCTCCTACATTAGAGAAACCTCGATTTATGGAAACTGCTTCAGCATCGGTTTCTGGAGCACAAAGAGGTAGTGCTCTTCACTTGTTAATGCAGAAAGTTGACTTCACAAGTGACATTACATTAGATTCTTTAGAACAATTACTTCGAAGTTTAGTGGAATCCAATGAAATTACACCAGAAGTTGCTGCAAAAGTTCCAGTGACACAAGCATATGAATTCTTCCAATCAAAATTTGGTCAATGGATTGTGCAAAATTCACATGCATTAGTACGTGAACAAGCATTCTCATATGTACTAGAAGCTAATGAGTTCTTTAAATCGATTCAGACAGATGATTTGATGATGATTCACGGGATTATCGATGGTTATATCGAATTAGACGATGAAATTGTCGTTTTTGACTATAAGACGGATTATGTCGTGGATTCTACAGAAGGAATTCAAAGCATCGTACGTAAATATAAAGACCAATTAAATATATACGCCGATGCATTAAGTATTAGTTGTAACAAAAAAGTTACAAGAAAGGTTCTATGTTTATTATCCATTAATAAGAATATAGATATCGATACATTAAAAGCTATATAAATGATGATGCGCTCAGTGTTATTTATAAACGCTGGGCGTATTCATTTAAGATAGAGGAAATAGAAACTTTTCGATATATAACTTAGTATAATATATATTATGTAAACCTATATAAGTATCTGAAATAGTATAAAGAAACATCATTGCATTTTAAAGCGCCTCAACGTATACTTATTAAAGTAATTAATTAATAAGGATGGTCTCACATGCAATATAATCAAGACAGCAAGTTTTGGCATTTCGCTACATTAGTTGCTGATTTTATTTTATTAAATCTTTTATTTATCGTTCTATGTATACCTATTATAACAATTGGTCCTGCATTAGCTGCGTTAATTCATACCACATTAAAGCTTTCTGAGGATGAAAATCGTACGCTAGTTAAGCCGTTTTGGAATGAATTTAAACGTGATATTACTAAAAAGATGCTCTTATGGATCGTGTATTTAGTTCTAATTGCTGCTATGGTTTATATGAGTCAATTTTACTGGAATTTTGCTAATAATAATGCTGATTTATTTAGAATCATTGGTTTTATGTTATTTGTGTTATCAGCGTTGATTTTAATCGTATCTATTGTAGCTTCAATTATTGGTCTTGCTATGACGACTCAGTATTTTAGCCCGATAAAACGTCTCGTTAAAAACAGTTACTTATTAATCATCGTAATGCCGGTTAAAGCATTTATTATGGCAGCTGTTTTAGTAGCTGCAAGCTTATTCTTTATCTACCAAACGGTTCCTGTATTGTCATTTTTCTTAGTGATTGGCTTTACAGCTGTTGCATATAGTTTTGCACCGTTAATTCGTGAAATTTTCACAAAGGTGAAATAATCAATTTTATAAACGAAAACGACCTACAGAAATGCTCTGTAAGTCGTTTTTTTGTTATTTAATAGATTTATTAACCACGTGCTAAACGTGTACGAATCTTAGTAGATACAAACTCAATGAATAATACTAGAATGATTAATCCACATAGAATTGCCCCTACTTCATTCCATTTGTAAGCACTCATGGCAAACATTAATGGTGAACCGATACCACCGGCACCAACCATCCCTAGAACTGTCGCATCTCTTAAGTTCATATCAAAACGATAAATCACTGTTGAGATAAATGAAGGGATTAACTGTGGTAAGATTCCAAATCGAATCTTTTGATATAAATTACATCCGCTAGCGTCTAATGACTCTAAAATCTTGTAATCTAAGTCTTCAATCGCTTCGATATACAGCTTAGAAATCATCCCGATTGATGCCACAGACATGGTTAATAACCCTGTGAATGCCCCTGGACCAGTTACACGGATAAACATCAATCCATAAATTAATGTAGGCACTGTACGAATCGCCATGATTACTGTACGGAAAACAAGCGCTACAGGTTTTGGAACGATATTCGTAGCCGATAAGAAAGCAAATGGGATTGCTAAAATTGAACCAACTAATGTTCCTAGAAAAGCAATACAGATTGTTTCTAATAATAAATACGCTACACCTTTATTAGACATATCGAATAAGAGTGTTGTATCTGGTGTGAAAATCCCTTTAATAATGTTTCTAGAGATTTCCGCCCCATTCTCAGGAATTTTACTTAACTCAATCGTTGTTCCAGACCAAGCAACAAGCGTTACAAGAATCAAAACAACAATTAATTTTACGATCCAAGTACGAGGGGCTTTTTGATATTGATTTAATACTGCTTCATTCATAACGGTCCCCTCCTACGCTAATTTAGTACGTAAATAGTAGCTGATACTTTCGATGATAACTACAGTGAAGAATAAAATCACTAAAATCATACCGACGTTGCTATATTCACGCCATCCTAAGTTTTCGTTTAAGATAATCCCGATACCACCGGCACCAACATACCCAAGAATTGAAGCGTAACGAACGTTCCCTTCAAAACAGTATAAAGAAGATGCGATGTATCCTGGTAAAATCTGAGGAATAATGGCATTAGAGAATGCTTTTCCTTTAGTTGCTCCTAGCGCTTCTGCAGCTTCGAAAGCGCCCATATCTACCGTTTCAATTTGTTCATATAGTTGTTTACCGCAATAGGCAAATGTATAGGTTGCAATCGCAAATGTACCAGCAATTGTACCTAAACCGAAGATATAAGTCGCAATTAAGGCTGTTACTAGTGTAGGTAATGTACGAACCACACTTAAGAATAAACGGCTTAAACTAATTATAAATTTGTTTTTAACAATATTACTTGAAGCAATAATTGCAAATGGAATAACAAGAATTGAACCTAGTAATGATCCAAGTAATGACATCTTGATTGTATCAATTAATGGATCCCAGATAGAGCTAGAATATTCCCAATTTGGTGGGAACATTTTTCCGATGATAACGAAGAATTGGCCTCCACGAGTCATCAATGTTTTTAAGTTAAAACCAGTAATCTTACCTGCAAAGTACATTGCAATTAATAGTAAGATGGTAATAAAAATCACTTTAGAGCGTGGTTCTTTAACCGTTGTCCCGTTTTCTAATGTATATTCCTTTGGTGCGAAGAGTTCTTTAAGCTTCATGTAACTCCTCCGCCTTTCCTTTATAAATTAGATCCAAGACTTCTGGTGTTACTTCTGAACTAGGACCATCATATACGATCTCACCATCTCTAATTCCGAGGATGCGATCCGCGTATTCAAGCGCTAATTCAACGTGGTGAATATTTAAAAGGATTGAGATGTTCAAATCCTTGTTAATGCGTTTAAAGTCTTCCATAACGCGTTTTGCTGTCACTGGGTCAAGAGCTGCAACTGGTTCATCGGCAAGAATAATTTCTGGATTTTGAGCCAATGTACGAGCTAAGGCCACACGTTGTTGTTGACCACCTGATAATTGGTCTGCACGAATAAACGCTTTATCTACAATGCCAACTTTATCTAATGCTTCTAATGCATGTAATTTCTCTTGTTTTGTATAAATGCCGAATAATGAACGGAAGAATGGAATATCAGGAACGATTGAAGTTAATACGTTCTTGATAACCGTTGTTCTTGTTACTAAGTTGAAGGATTGGAAAATCATCCCTACTTTATTTCTACGGAATTTACGCAAAGATTTTCCTTTTAATTTACTAACATCGATTCCATCAACTGTTAATTTTCCTTCGCTAATATCAAGCATACGATTAATCGTACGAATCAATGTTGATTTACCAGCTCCTGAAAGACCAATAATCGATACGAACTCCCCTTGTTCAATTTCTAAGTTAATATTTTTAAGACCTTTAACTCCGTTAGGATAAGTCTTAGATACGTTCTCAAATTTAATCATGTTTCTTGCCTCTCTCAAAAAAGGGTCAGGAGAAATATCCTAACCCTCATTTGATATTTATTACAAATTAATTAGTTACCTGCTTTTAATTTTTTAAGTAATTGTTGTGCTTCACGTTCTTTATCGTAGTCGCTAGCATTTGCTTTCTTATAGCCTTTATGAGAGTAAATCTTGATAATCTCTTTTCCTTCATCTGTCTTAGCAATATTCATCATTGCATTTGCGAATGCTTCTTTGAATGCATCATCTACGATTGGAGAAGCTTTACTTACAGAAATTGTGTCATTGTAAATGTCTGGAGTTACACCGATAACGTTTGTTTCTTTGAAGATATCTTCTGAACGACCGTAATCGCTAGTCCATTTCTTAGCGTAGTCATTACGAACGTCAGCATAACCAACCATGATATCAATTTGCCCTGATGCTAAACGAGCTGCAGAACTTGCGTATGAGTCAGATTGTACAACGTTTTGTAAGTCAGAAATACCTTTACCGTATTTATCTTGTAACCATAATGTTGGGTAGATATAACCTGAAGAAGATGAAGTTCCTAAAACTCCCCATTTAGCAGAGTTTAAGTCATCCCAAGTTAATTCTTGACCACTGTTGATTTTTGCTGCTAATTCTTTTCCTTTTTCAGTAGGACCAGCAATGATTAAACCTTTATATGAAGTGGCTTGCTCTTTACCACGTTCTGTTGCTTTTCCATCGTTCCAGTCTTTAGGATTAGAAGAATCTTTTAATAAGTTATCACGAGTAGCTGTTAATAATACGTCAACTTCTTTGTCATATAAAACATAAGTACCACCAGGTAAGAAACCTACATCCGCACTACCAGATGCTAATGCTTCCCCTACTGCGTCAAAACTTGTTCCGACAGTGATGTCCACGTTTTTAACATCGTAGCCCTCTTTTGCTAATTCTTGTTTTAATAGTTCTTTTAATGGCTCTGTAGCAGTAACAATTGCTTCAGGATCACGAGAAGGTACGAATGCTACCTTTAAAGTATCGATTGATTTTGAACCACTTTCTTTTGATTCAGAACCTGAATTGCTTGAACATCCAGCTAAAAGAGCTAATGATGATAAACCAATTGCTAATTTAGACCAAAAAGACTTTTTCATATAAAAATATCCTCCTAAGATACGGTAATATAATTAGAAATTAAGACTTTCTTAACTCCTTTTATAATCTTACAAGACATATACGAAAATTACAACCCATATCCAATAAAATATGAGCATTTTCATAAAGTTTACATATTAAAAACACTGCAAAAACAATGTAAGCGTGTGAAACGCGAACTATAAAACACGAATGTTCGATATTTAAGACAAAAAAAAGAAACCTCCCTAATGTAGGAAGGTTTCAATCTTATTATTTATTTGGAAAATGAGATCTTAAGAATTGGTTTGCAAACTTAATGTCTTCTAACCAGTTTTCTTGACCTACATACCAGAATTCACCAGTGAAACGATTTACGCCGATTGATAAGAATGTATCGACCATGCGTTTGAAATCGATTTGGCCAGTACCAAATGGAATTTCACGGTAATGTCCAGGAATTGTTTCTTTTAAGTGAGCTGCAACAATATGCCCTCTTCCTAATTCGATATCTTCATAGACATTTTTTGCACCAGGTTCTAATGATGCGTTCATTAAGTTACCTGAGTCTGGATATACTTGTAAGTATGGAGATTTGACTAATTCAACAAAACGCATAGATTTTTCTACTGTGTTCATAAATGGAGTTTCCATGGTTTCAAAACCAAGAAGAATTCCTTTTTGAGATGCCATTTCAGTAGCTTTCTTAAGGTTTTGAATAAAGTAATCTAATGTTACCGCATCTCCTTCTTCGTAGTAAACATCGTATCCAGCTAATTGGATAACACGAACACCTAAATCGTCTGCTAATTGAATTGCTTTTTCCATAATTTCTAGACTACGTGCACGAGTAGCTTCGTCATGTGATCCAAATGGATATTTACGATGGCCACTTAAGCACATTGAACGAATTGGAACACCAGTTTCAAACATATCGTTTACTAATTGTTGGCGTTCTTCTTTTGTCCATTCTAGACGACTTAATTTTTCATCAGTTTCATCGATACTGATTTCTAAGAAGTCAAATCCAGTTGCTTTAACTGTTTCTAACTTTTCTCTAAAACTAAGTGTGTTTGGCATTGATTTTTCATACAAACCAAGTTCATAAAACTTTTTATTGTCCATAGTAAGCATTCGCTCCATGTTTTCTTAAATAGTGTTTATCTAAAATTGTTTGTGACATTGGCTTCATATTTGGGTTTAAAGCAAAGTTATGCCATGCCATGTTAGCAACGTATTCTAATACAGTAATGTTGTGTACTGCATCCATTGCGTCTTTACCCCATGCAAATGGTCCATGGTTGAATACTAAAACAGCAGGAATCGCATTTGGATCTTTATCTTTGAAAGTCTCAACGATTACTTTACCTGTTTCTAGCTCATAAGCACCTTTAATTTCAGCTTCAGTCATTTCACGAGTGCAAGGGATTGTTCCGTAGAAGTAGTCCCCTTGTGTTGTACCAAATGCTGGAATTTCTTGTCCTTGTTGAGCCATTGTAGTTGCCCATAGAGAGTGAGTGTGTACTACTCCATTTACATCTTTGAAATTACGATAAATTTCCAAGTGAGTATCTAAGTCTGAAGAAGGTTTTAGAGCTCCTTCAACTTTATTTCCGTCGATATCCACAATTACGATATCATCAGCAGTTAGTTTATCATAGTCAACACCTGAAGGTTTGATTGCAATAACCCCTGCTTCACGGTCGTACTCTGAAACGTTACCCCATGTAAAAATGACTAATCCATGTTTTGGTAACTCTAAATTTGCTTTTAATACACGTTCTTTTAATTGTTCGTATGCCATTGTAGAATCCCTTCTTATTATAAGCCTAAAGCTTCAGAAATTTTTTCAGTCATTTCTTTTTCAGATAATAAGTTTTGTAAACCTACAATTTTAGTGTTTGGTAAGTCTAAACCATCAAAAACTTCTAATAAAGCTGATGAAATAACAACTAAGTCATAGTTTTTAGCTGAAGATTTTGCTTCAGAAACTGCACAGTGGTGAACTTCTAAAGGAATATTCAATTTTCTGAACACGTTTGTTAATTTCATTTTGATAATTTGGCTTGATCCCATTCCGCTTCCGCATGCTGCTAATACTTTCATATTTTACATCTCCTTAAATTGTTAGAGTATCGGATAAAAACATTACCCGATACCCTATATTTTACTATATTCTCTTACTGATTTAAATTAGTTTTGCTTAGACTCTAAGTATGTTTCATAGTCTTCAGCAATAGTAAAGTAATGTTCTTTGTTTTTGCTGTATTGTAATTGAGGGATTACTAATAAGATTAATAATACGATACCTAAACCAACATATTGGAAGTTTTGCATTAAGAATCCGAATCCAACCCAGATTGTATCCCAGTCAAAGTTACCATGCCATCCACCGTATGCAGCTAAACCAAATGCACCTGCGGCAATTGCTCCACCTAATACTTGGATGATACCTGATAAGAATGTAAGGATTGAAGCAGCACGTAAACCACCTTTATGGTTAGCGTATACTGCGAATGTAGCGTTGTCGAAGAATACCGGTACGAATCCAGTGATGATTAATACTGGAGATTTGAATACGATTAATCCTAAGATTGCTATGATTTGTCCTAATACCCCGAATAAGAAACCAACTGTTACAGCGTTTGGAGAACCGAATCCGTAAACTGCAGCACAGTCAACCGCTGGCATAGAACCTGGTAATAATTTGTTAGAGATACCTTGGAACGCTTCTGATAACTCAGCAACGAATAAACGAACCCCTAATTGTAAGATTTGAACATAAACAGTGAATGTTAATGCTGTTTGTAAGATGTAGAAGAAGAAGTCGTCTGTTTCTTTTAATGTAGACATTTTGAATTTAGAAGCAGCAACTGTTAATTCTTGTCCATTTACACTTACTAAGTAGTCTTTACCTAATACTAATAAGATTGCACCGAAGAACACAATCATTAAGATTGATGTTGCAACGATTGATTCTTTGAAGATTGATAAGAAACCTGGTAATTCAAGATCTTCAATCTTCTTGTCGTTTTTACCTGAGAATTTAGGAGCTAATTTGTCAACTAACCAAACCCCAAACATTTGTTGGTGACCAATTGCAAATCCGCCGCCTTCTGTTAATTCTTGTGTAGCTTCTACTGTTAAGTTTGCAGCTACTGCCCAATAAACACCTAATACAATACCTAATAAAATTACAAATTGTAATTGGTTAACGTTATCTCCTAAAGCTAAAGCCATTAACCAAGTAGCTGTAGCAGATTGTTGCACCATGATGTGACCAGTGATGAATACTGTACGAACTTTAGTTAATTTACGGAAAATAACTAATACTAAGTTAGTTAAGAAAGCAACTAATAATACTTGTACTGTTAAACCTGTTGCATGACCAGCTGATTTTAAAGCAGCTTCAGCAGCAGCTTGACCAAAATATGGGTCAATAACGGCAGCTTGTAATCCGAAACGATCACCTAATGCTGCTAATACTGGACGGAAGTTTGAAACTAATCCACCAGCAGCTACGTTTAAGATCATGTAACCTACAACTGCTTTAATAAAACCTGCTAATGCATCGTACCATTTACGACCTAATAGTAAGTAACCAACTAATACGATTAAACCTACGAAATATTGTGGTTTAGTAAAAATGTTAGCGTAGAAGAATTGCCAAAAACTGAATAAAAATTCCATTATTATTCACCTATTCCTTTTAAAATATTTTCTAAATCCTCTTTTGAACGCGCTTCGATAAACGCATTAATAACTGATTCGTCATCTAATAATGTTACTAACTCTGATAAATTGTTTAAGTGTTTTTCATTATCAGTTGATGCTAAAACGAAGAATAAATGTGGTTGGTAGTCAGCACCTGGTCCAAAATCCACTGCTTCTTCAATATTCATAAATGCTACTGCAGTATCATTTACCCCTTTTCCTTCTTGAGCGTGAGGGATACAAATCTCTGGCGCAATTACGATGTAAGGTCCAAATTCATGAACATTACTAATAATGTAACCTGGGTATTCAGGTTCAATGATCTTTTGTTCTAATAAAGGTTGGCAAGCTTTTTTGATTGCTTCTTCCCATGATAGAGAACCTTTTTGGAACGAAAAACGACCATTTTCAATAATCTCTCTTAACATATGTTCCTCCTTGTGTTATTAAGAAATCGTATTCATTATTACGCTTTGGTAAAGCCTAGAGTGGGTTAGCTCTAGGCTCTCCAAATTTATTTAATGACAATATTATAAGAATGATGGGAATGGTACATCATTTTCGATTGAGAATACATCGTCAAATCCACGGTAGAAGTTGAATTCTAATTTATCTTTGTCAGTTGGGTAAGTATATTTACCACCTACTTGCCAAATGAATGGTTTG
>CALJSD010000080.1 GCA_937976325.1 uncultured Carnobacterium sp. | reverse complement strand
GCTCGAACCGGTACAACGTTACAGCTACTATGAAGAAATCCGTGAGGATTCGTAGAAATCATTTTGTTAAAATCCTGGATGTTCTTTTAAGAAGGCTTCTTCTTCAGGAGTTGTAGTTCTGCCAAGCACACGATTTCTGTGTGGGTATCGTCCGAAGCGCTCAATGATTTCACGGTGCAGGAGTTCGTATTTCTTCCGACGCTCAAGCCCTGGTTCGTCAAACCATTTTGCAGCCCAATCATGCACGGCTAATGACTCCGAATGCATGAACGGCATCACGACAAAGCTACGTTCTTGAACGGCGAACGCATCCCAATCAGACAATGCCTCTTTGGCTAGTTCGACTGCTAATGCATCAGAAGCAAACGCCTTTGCATCATCCCTGAACATATTTCTAGAAAATTGGTCCAGCACGATAATTTCTGCTAGGCGGCCTTTTCCACTACGACGCCACTCGGCAGTTTCCCCGTTCACAATCGCTTCGTAAGTTTCTAGAAAACGCGAGCGAATTTCGTTATCGAATTCCTCTGATTTCTTAAACCAATCGGCAGGCTCACATTCCACAAACCAGAAATCGAGAACCTCTTGCGGTGTTGCCATCATTATTCTACCGCTGCTTTCTTTGTCTTTTCGTCGAGTTGGTCGTTCATACGGCCGTATTTATACCCTTGAAGGTCGACCGTTACAAATAAGAACCCTAAGTCTTGCATCATCTTGTTAATTTCTTCGTGATTCTTCACGAGTTTTTCGATTTGGTCTGCGCCGACTTCGATACGCGCTAAGTCTTGATGCACACGTACACGTACTGGTTCAAATCCGCGCTTCGTGAAGTACTCTTCCGCCTTGAAGACTGCTTCTACTTTTTCAGGAGTGATACGTGTTCCGTATGGGAAACGAGACGCTAAACTGCATGAAGGAGTTTTGTTCCAATTCGTTACGCCTGCACGTTTAGCTAATTCGCGAATTTCTGATTTATATAATCCAGCTTCTTGCAAGAGACTACGTACGCCTTCTTCATTACGCGCCTTCACACCTGGGCGATAATCATTGATATCATCCATAATCAACCCATCTGAAAGTACGGTAAATCCTTCGCTCTCTACATTCTTTTTAATCGTTTGATAGAGCATTTTCTTACTATAATACCAGCTATTTGGTGTATTTGAGGCGATATGTGGATCAGATAGTTCTTCCATTTCAAGCCCTAGCACACGCGCGCCCATTTCCGTTCCAAGGTCAATCGCTTCACTAAATTCACGGTCTGAGAACAACTCAGAGTTCACTACTGCTGCAATAACATTGTCACGTCCAAGTGTATCCACGGCGATTTTTAATAGGTAACTACTATCAATCCCGCCTGAATATGGGACAACGATTTTCCCAACTTCCTTCAGCAATTCGCGTAATCGTGCTTCTTTTTCATCCATTCTCGGTTCCTTCTTTCTTTATTAAAAGCTTTCGCGTCCTGTAAATTCTTCTAAATAAGCTTTATCTAATACCACGAGTTTTTGATTGTGGATTTTAACCACGCCTTCTTCTTTAAGGTCATGGATAATACGGTTTACACTATTACGAGTAGAGATTCCGCAAAATCCAGCGATGTCCTCATTCGTAACGTTGAAATCAATTAGGATTCCGCCTTCAGCTTCTACCCCGAATTGATTCATCAATTTATATAGGAAGGAACACACTGCTCCTTTTTTCCCATTCATCGTCATATATTGCAACGACTCGATGGTTTCAGATAATTTATCACGGTAATATTCACGCACGTAATCTTGCAACTGTTGGTCGTTTTTCACATATTCCCAAAACTTAATACGTGGGATACGGTAGAACGTTGCTTCCTCGCTTTCGATACGGACATTAAACGGCGCTGAGGTATAATTAGATACTTCGTCACGCACTAATGAAACGATATCGACTGGTGTCACGTACTCTAAATTAAACTCGCGACCATCCTTCATAATGATACTTGTCTTTACAACCCCATCGATTAACACATACGTATACGCTTGTTCTAACCCACGATAAGCAAGGTACATATGTTTTTTCTTCTTTATAATAGGGGTATTTTCTTTTTCTAAAAATTGAATTAAATATTCTTCGCTGTTCAAATTGAACACTCCCTTAAGCAAATTCCTATACACACTATTATCATCTTATCACAGAAAATGACGTTAACAAATGTTACTAACGTTTGAGACTTCCGGGTGCACTTTTTTATGTATACTTATAATCGTATTAAAAATTTAAGGAGATGTTATCATGGTTGAAATTAAACTACCTTATGACAAAAAATCTATTACTGCTGTAATTCCTGACAAAAACTTTGCTGGATTACTTGAATCAAAAGCTGAAAACTATCACAACCCACTTTCTGAACAAGAAACAGTGGAAAAATCAATGGATAACCCAATTGGTAGCCAAACATTAGAAGAATTAGCAAAAGGTAAAAAAGATATCGTGTTAATCAGTTCTGACCATACACGTCCAGTTCCTTCACATATCATTACACCAATCATTTTACGTCGTATCCGTAGCGTAAACCCAGATGCTCGTATCCGTATTTTAGTTGCGACTGGTTTCCACCGTCCTTCAACTCGTGAAGAGTTAATTAACAAATACGGTCAAGAAATCGTGGACAACGAAGAAATCGTAATGCACATTTCTACAAACGACGAAGACATGGTTAAAATCGGTCAATTACCTTCAGGTGGTGACTGCATCATCAACCGTATCGCCGCTGAAGCAGATTTATTAATCGCTGAAGGATTTATCGAAAGCCACTTCTTCGCTGGATTCTCTGGTGGACGTAAATCAGTTCTTCCTGGTGTTGCTTCATATAAAACAATTATGGCAAACCACAGTGGTGACTTTATCGATTCAGAAAAATCACGTACTGGTAACTTAGACCACAACCCAATCCACGAAGATATGTTATACGCAGCACGTACTGCAAACTTAGCCTTCATCGTAAACGTAGTATTAGATGGTGAAAAACATATCATCGGTTCATTTGCCGGAGACATGGTTGAAGCCCATAAAGTAGGTTGCGAATTCGTTCGTGAATTAGCTCATGTTACTAAAATTCCTTGCGACATCGCCGTTTCAACAAATGGTGGTTTCCCATTAGACCAAAACATCTACCAAGCTGTTAAAGGTATGACTGCTGCTGAAGCTACAAACAAAGAAGGCGGCGTAATCATCATGGTTGCTGGATGTCAAGATGGTCACGGTGGTGAAGGTTTCTACCGTAACTTAGCAGACGTTAAAGACCCTAAAGACTTCTTAGAACAAGCCATTAACACTCCAAGACTTGAAACAGTTCCAGACCAATGGACTTCACAAATCTTAGCTCGTATCCTAGTACACCACCATGTAATCTTTGTATCTGACTTAGTTGAACCAAGTCTTATCACAAACATGCATATGGAATTAGCGAAAACATTTGACGAAGCTCTTGCACGTGCCTTCGAACTTCAAGGAGCAGACGCAAAAGTAACAGTTATCCGTGATGGATTATCTGTTATCGTTGAAGATAAATAATATGAAGCAAGAAGAAATTCTACAACAAGTGAAAGATGGACGCCTCTCGATTGAAGAAGCGTCCTCCCTTTTGAAAGGGATTGAAGATATTGGTTACGCGGCCATTGATCTTTCTCGCCAAAAGCGCAATGGATTTCCAGAAATCATCTATGGTGAAGGAAAAAACATTGAGCAATTGATTGGCATTATCAGTGCAATGAATGAGCATAAAACAGCCATTCTTGCAACACGCGTGAACGCTGAAAAAGGTGAAGCTCTAAAATCTGCTTTCCCTGAAGGCGTCTATGAACCACTCGGACGTACCTTCGTCCTTAACCCAATCGCACCAAAACATGAACACTACATCGCAGTCGTAACAGCTGGCACAAGCGACATTCCTGTTGCCGAAGAAGCGGCTGTCACTGCTGAGACATTCGGAAATCACGTCAAACGTATTTACGACGTCGGAGTTGCCGGTATTCACCGCCTCTTCAATCGTCTCGAAGACATCCAAGGCGCTAGCGTCGTGATTGTCATCGCCGGTATGGAAGGTGCGCTTGTCAGTGTCGTTGGCGGTTTAGTAGACGTTCCTGTGATTGCCGTTCCAACCAGCATCGGATATGGAACGAATCTTCAAGGCGTGACGACTTTACTCAGCATGCTGACTTCTTGCGCAAGCGGCGTTACTGTCGTGAACATCGACAACGGCTTTGGCGCAGCCTATTCAGCAAGCATGATTAACAACATTCGAGGAGGACTCGCATGAGCACATTATATTTAGAACCATTTTCTGGGCTGAGCGGTGATATGCTAAATGCTCTTCTACTCGATTTAGGAGCCGACCGCAAGCATCTTGAAGAAGCCCTTAAGACGATTTCGCTCGACGGTTATCATCTTCATGTAGACCGTATCGCGAAAAGTAGTATTTGGGGAACAGACTTCGATGTGCATATGGAACACGGTGAAAAAGACCATGGCATCGCTGGCGACTTTGATCATCACCATCACGACCACGACCATGAACATCACCATGAGCACGAACATACACATGAACATGCTCATTCACATGCGCACGAAGAACACACGCATGAACATTCACACGAACATGACCACGATCATCATCATGAGCATGAACATACTCACGACGGTCATTCTCATGAACATGCACATAGTCATCATCACCATCACGGAGAAGTTCGTGGGTTGAAAGAAATCGAAACGATTATTCTTTCAAGTGGTGTCAGTGACTTTGTAAAAGAAAAAAGTTTGGAAGTATTCCGTGACATTGCACAAGCGGAAGCAAACGTACACCAAATGCCTGTGGAGGAAATTCACTTCCACGAGGTTGGCGCAACAGACTCTATCATCGACATCATGAGCTTCTTCATTCTTTGGGAAACACTCGACATCGATGCGGTTTACAGCACTGCTGTCACAGAAGGTAGCGGAACAATTACCGTTGCACATGGAGTCATGCCTGTACCAGTACCTGCCGTAATGCAATTAAGACTCCAAACTGCCATTCCATTCTCACAAGACTTTGACATTCATACAGAACTTGTGACACCAACTGGCCTTGCTCTCTTTAAGGCCATCCACCCAGTATTTGCACAACCTTCAAACCTAACTGCTACAAAAGTCGGTTACGGTTTTGGGAAACGTGACACGGGTAAATTTAATGCGTTACGCGGAACACTCTTAGAGAAAAGTTCACTTTCTCATCAAGTCGTGACTTCCAATAACGATGAAATCATTCAAATCGATACAACCATCGATGACCAAAACGGTGAAGAGCTTGGCTACATCATGAGCCTTTTATTAGAGGAAGGCGCGCTTGATGTGCACTACACTCCCGTTTACACAAAGAAAAACCGTCCGGCAACACATCTCACACTTCTCATTCAAGAAGGAGACCTCGAACGGTTTACAGCCATTTTATTCGAACAAACATCAACCATTGGCTTTCGTTATCAAAACGTCCAACGTAAAGTCATGACCCGCACTTTCGAGACGCAACAAACGAGCCTCGGAGAAGTGAAAGTAAAGAAAAACCAATATGGTACTTTTACAAAATCAACTTTAGAGTATGAAGACTGCGCCCGAATCGCCCACGAAACAGGATTATCGATTCAAGCCGTCTATCAACAATTAACAAAAGAATTACATTAAGGAGAATCAACCAATGGATCAAACATTTATGCATTTATTATTATCAGAATTTATGGGAACAGCCCTCATGATTATCTTCGGGGTCGGCGTACACTGTGATGACGTCTTGAAGAAAACTAAATACGCTGGAACAGGTCACTTATTCGCCATCACAACATGGGCATTCGGTATCACTGTTACTTTATTCATCTTCGGTGGTGTAAGTATCAACCCTGCTATGGCGCTTGCTAAAGTAGTTTTAGGAGTACTTCCTGCAGAACAATTCATCCCTGTTGCTATCGCTGAATTCTTAGGCGCATTCGCTGGTGCGGTGATCGTATGGTTCATGTACGCAGACCACTTCACAGCTTCTGAAGGTCAAGTAGACGGCATCGCAATCCGTAACATCTTCTCAACAAACCCTAACTTACGTAACTTACCACGTAACTACTTCGTCGAAGCATTTGCAACTTTCATTTTCTTAACAGCTATCTTAGCAACTGAAAATGTAAACAAACAATTATTACCAATCGTGGTTGGTTTAATCGTATGGGCTGTCGGTATGGGTCTTGGAGGTACAACTGGATTCGCGATGAACCAAGCTCGTGACTTAGGACCTCGTCTTGCTTACCAATTATTACCAATCAAAGACAAAGTAAATAACGACTGGCAATATGGATTATTAGTACCTGGTACTGCTCCATTCGTTGGTGCTGTATGTGCTGCATTCTTCGTTCGTTACTACTTAGGTTACTTTATCTAATATTTACAATAAAACCATTAAACCCGTGTGGATGCCTTCTACGTCATCCACACGGGTTTTTGATTGTCATCAATACTATTCTGTTTTTTCTTTTTCATACGCTTTTTGCGACGTTGGTTCTATTTTAAATTCTGAGAACACAAATGTATTAGTTTCCACTTTACCAGTGTAATAGCCCTCCGAGTCAATCTCATCAATTGTAATCTTAATATGAAGGCCTTTCTTTCCAGTGTCATACGCTAAAGTTGGTTCTAAAAACACTCTCTTCCCATCTTTTTTCGCCTGAATATAGAAATTCCCAATCTTATCCGTATCCTTAGAAATCGCAACAGCCCCTTTCGTACGTGACTGCCCTCCGATTAATGTGATAGAAACGCGATCCGTTGCTCCAGTACTATCAGAATCTCGAAACTCTCCAATGATTATTTCCTCAATTTCCTTATCCGTGTTATTAATAATCTCATAGCTAAATTCTGCGTTGGCATTCTCATTCGTGAAAAAGACACGAATGGCTAGCCATGAACAGACTGCCATTAGCAAAACGATTGCTGCGCTTGCGGCCCATTTCCCCACAGACCATTGTTTTAGATTGTTTGCCATTTCTTCTATCTCCCTTCTAAATAAGGTGCTTTTCAATTCGAATTATACCTCTACTTTTTTTAATTACAATCCCCTTTAATGATTTTTACAAAAACAAAAACAGCCGACTATTTCTAGTCAGCTGTGTCGTTTTTACTGGCATCAATAATTTTCTTACGGTAATCCTTGTTCCGTCTAAGCGTGAAATAGTCTGGAACGGGATCTTGGCCACCGCGAATAAATGGATGGCATCGGCAAATGCGTCCGCACCCCATCAACACGCCTTTTAGCGCGCCATGCTTTTCAACCGCCTGAATCATATAGCTCGAGCAGGTTGGTCTATAAATACATGAAGGCGGGAATAATGGAGAAATCCACTTTTGATATCCACGCACGAGTGCAATCATGATTTTTTTCATTTCTATACTGCTTTCTTAATTAAATAATCTGAAGAAGGCTTGTACTCCTTCTGCCGCAATCAGTGTATAAACGTATAATGTGACTGGTTTTGCGATTAAACAAATCGCCACAAACTTCTTGAAAGTCATATGACTAAGTCCTGCTACCATACATAGGAAATCATCTGGGAATCCAGGAAGGACCAATGCCCAAAAGAAGATACGCTCGAAATGTTTTCCTTTGTCCAAATAACCGATGTATTTATTGTACGTATCATCATCCACGAACGCCTTCGCCAACGTCTCACCGTAGCGACGCGCTAACCAGAAGTTGATACAAGAACCAATCATGATTCCGACAAAATTATAAATCCAGCCGTGAAGAGGCCCGAATACGATATGCCCGATGACACAGGTTAAGCCCCCCGGAATAATCGGGTAAACTACTTGCGTAATTTGAATCAAGATAAAAATCAAAATCCCTACCCAACCAGAGTGGGCAATACTGTCACGGAACGGTCCGTCTATCGCAAAATAATCATTCTTGGCTACGAGCCATCCTAAAATAATCGTTAAAATAATCCCGATAATCGTTACGATACGAATGATTTTACGATTGAGTTCTATTGCTTTTTGAGTTTCCACGATTTACTCCTTATTTATTTTTACATGCATTATAACAGAGATTGTTAAAAGTTCCTTAGCAACTTTCTTAGATTTTGTTTAAGATTCACTCTCTTCCAAATTCCAAGGCTTCACAACCGTGATATGTTCCATCAATGCTTCTTGTCGTCCAAGTTGCTCCAAGCGGGCCTTACGACGTTCTTCGTAGCCGCTGCAGATGAATTTCTCTTCGTCGGTTTCTGGAACGATGGCATCCACTGTAAAATCACCTTCTCCTTCACGAGGAAGTGCCACGAATGTCCAGAAGCTTGTCGCCGCTAAATAGCGCTCTCCGTTCAAGACATCTTCTCCGACCACTTTACAGAAGACTTCCATACTCTTCTTTCCTGTCCCTGAGATATACGTCTCTACGCAGACAGAATGTCCTAATGGAAGTGGTTTTAAATAGTTCATCGCGTCCACCGATGCCGTTACCGCAAGACGACGGCAATGACGAGATACGGTAATCGACGCACAGTCATCAATAATTCGTGTTAAATTCCCTCCGAAGAGTGTGTTATGCATATTCACATCGAATGGGAAAATTCTACGCGCTTGAATCGCACGTGTTTGGCTACATGTTTTTGTACTCATTTGATTAGCTCCTTGGATAGTTTACTGTTTCATTCTAACACGAAACTAAAATGCGTTCAAAGACACTCAAATTGTGTTTCGAAGAATCCTTTGAATTTAATTATAATAGCGGTAACGTTGCACCGGGGAAAGCCGCAAGTAGAAAAAAAGACCCACAGTGTGAGTCCAGTTATTTCCGTTATTTTTTCTTTGAGCGTTTGGCTTCGTGGATCAGCTTCAACGCTCTCTTTCTTGTTTTAATGTTTGGGCTCTTCATTTGACGATAAGCCGTTGCTAAATCTTGTTTCATTTACCTTACCTCCTCTTTTACCAGCTTGCTTTTTGAACGCCTGGAATCAATCCTTGATGCGCTAATTCTCTAAACTTAATACGAGATATTCCAAATTTACGCATCACACCTCTTGGGCGACCATCGATTTCATCGCGACGGTTGAGGCGGTTCGGGTTGGAATCTTTAGGAAGCTTTCTTAGCCCTTCAACGTCTCCAGCTTGCTTTAATGCATAGCGTTTTTCAGCGTAACGTTCGATGAGCGCTTGCTGTTTTTGATATTTTGCAATTTTAGATTTCTTTGCCATTTTCTTCTCTTCTTTCTAAATCGAAATAATTACGTTTTACATTGTATCAATTGTTCCCTTTAAAATCAAGTGGTTTACCCAAGCAAAAAAGAGAGCCTATTTTCAAAGCTCTCTTTTCCTATATTTTTATTCTAAAATTAGTCAATTCCAACTTCTTTGCGAACAACGTCAGCAATACGTGTAACGTAGTCGTGAACGAGTTCATCTGTTGGAGCTTCAACCATGACACGAACAAGCGGCTCTGTACCACTTGGACGTACAAGAACGCGGCCGTTTCCTGCCATTTCTGCTTCGACAGCATCGATGACTTCTTTAATCGCTGGAACTTCCATCACGCCATTTTTATCGCTCACACGGATGTTCACTAATTCTTGTGGGTAAGTTGTTACTTCACTTGCTAATTCGCTTAATTTCTTACCAGTTTGTTTCATTACATTCATTAATTGAATTCCTGAAAGTAATCCGTCCCCTGTTGTGTTTAAATCTAGGATAACGATATGTCCTGATTGTTCTCCACCGAAGTTGTAGTTGTTTTTACGCATTTCTTCAACAACGTAACGGTCACCTACAGCTGTTTGAAGAGCAACCATGCCTTCAGCTTCTACTGCTTTATGGAATCCTAAGTTACTCATAACAGTTGATACGATTGTATCTTTGCTGAGCGTTCCTTGGTTCTTGAAGTGTTTACCAAGGATGAACATGATTTTATCGCCATCAACGATTTCGCCATTTTCATCCACTGCGATACAGCGGTCCCCGTCTCCATCGAAGCTTAATCCAAGGTCTGCGCCTGTTTCTTTCACAAAGGCCACTAGTGCTTCTGGATGTGTTGATCCAACGCCATCGTTAATGTTCACGCCGTTTGGTTTGTCACCCATTGTGTGGAAGTCTGTGTCTAAATCAGCGAATAAACGCGTTAACATTGAAGCAGTTGCTCCGTTTGCGCCGTCTAAAGCGACTTTCATTCCTGATAATGAATCCACTGTGTTTTGTAGGAACTGGCTGTATTTCAATGTTCCTTCTAAATACTCATCCACTGTTCCTAATGCATCTGTAGAAGGACGTGGTAATGTGTCTTCCTCAGCATCTAATAACGCTTCGATTTGTGCTTCAGTTTCGTCGGTTAATTTGAAACCGTCTGAACCAAAGAATTTAATTCCGTTATCTTGTGCTGGGTTGTGTGACGCTGAAATCATAACCCCAGCTACAGCCCCTTGCATACGTGTTAAGTACGCAACACCTGGAGTTGGAATGACTCCAAGTTGCATCACTTCAATCCCTACAGAAAGTAATCCTGCGATTAAAGCATGCTCTAATAATTGACCTGAAATACGAGTGTCACGACCCACTAATACGCGTGGATGTGCATTTCCTTCTGCTTGTTGCAATAAAACGTAACCGCCGTAGCGACCTAGTTTAAATGCTAATTCAGGTGTTAATTCCGCATTCGCTACTCCGCGAACGCCATCTGTTCCAAAATATTTCCCCATTGTGTTGTTCTCCTTCACCCGTTATTGGGCTTGTGTTGTTTGTTCTTTTGTGGTTTCTGTCGGTTCTTCTGTAGTCACAGTTTGTGTAGTCGACGCTTCTGTCGCCGTTAAACTGTTATTTGTTACCGTAATTGTAACCTCGATGGTTTCAGGTGAAATGCTATGCACCCCTGAAGGCAGCGTCAACGTAATTGTTTTCGTTGTCGACTGCGTAATATTGCTCACGTCCACCAATACAGGTATTGCCTTGATTTGGTCTAAGCTCGACTGAGCTCCTAAAATTGTAACTTGCTTAGTAGTAGAATTCAATAAATATGAATAACCTGGTGACTTCCCTGTTGTCGTTAAGACTAATGGAACCGTCTTTTGACTCGATGAAATTGGCACGCGAACTTGCACGCGTTCTGGATCAATTTTCACCGCTACCGGTTTGCCTGTTGCGTCTAGCGCTTGTAATTGAGCCGTAGTCGTATAGTCTGTTTTCGTTCCTTCAGGAATGGCCACATTTGCGACTACTTTATCCACTTGATTTACGATGGATGTTGCTGCTTTCACCGTTACAGTGGCTGGTGAAGCTGCTCCCTCGCCGACTTGATAGCCATTGCCAATACTTGAAGCATCGGCCTTCACGACGACTGGAACTTCCTTCGTTGTGATTTTTTCGATGTTAATTTCTACTGTTTCTGGAGACACAATTCCATGTACTCCTGTCGGTAATCCTGTCACCTCAAGTGTGATGGTGTGTTTTCCTTCGCCTAATTCTGTTAAATTAGGTGTTTTCACACGATAAGTTCCATTTCCTGTTGTGCTAAGAATTAAGCTGTTTGGTCCTTCCAAACGTAGCGCAACAGAATCTGGTAGTCCTGTTACAGCATATTCATCACTATTAATATCCACGTAAATAGGTACATTCGTAATTGTATTCGAACTTGATTGTGGATTTAATGATGTTGAACGTAAGCCACCATTTGCATCGGTTGCTAGCGCGAATAGGAAGATGGTTAAAATAAACGACATCACTAGTAAAAATGATTTACGATTCATCCATTCAGCCATTTGAACGACCTCCTTTGAAGAAGTCACGGACCCAACGGACAATTGTTGGTTCTGCATCGCCTTGGTCTTCAACCACTAGCTGTTCAGATAGAACGGCTACTAATTCGCTTGAACTTAACTCACGGTGTAATTTCTCACGAATCGCAACGCTGACTTTCCCTGTTTCTTCAGAGATGATGATGGTAACCGCATCGCTCACTTCACTAAGTCCGATGGCGGCACGGTGACGCGTTCCTAATTCTTTCGGAATCATCTTATTCTCAGAAAGTGGTAAGTAGCACGCTGCTGCGGCAATCCTGTAGTCACGAATAATTACTGCCCCATCGTGAAGCGGTGTGTTTGGAATGAAAATATTCGTAATCAACTGATTCGAGATATCTGAATGAATCGGAATCCCTGTATTGATAAACTCTTCCAATGAGTTCCCTTGTTCAATCGAAATCAACGCCCCAATACGACGTTTCGCCATATATTGAATCGCTGTATTCAATTCGGAAATCATGACCTCTGCTTCGTTAGCACTTTCGTATTTACGAGAGAAGAAGTTCGACCGACCGATGTGCTCTAACCCGCGACGAATTTCCGGTTGGAAAACGATCAGCGCCGCCACAACTCCCCATTGAATCACGAAGTTCATAATCCAGTCCAAGGTGTTTAAACCAAGGAAGAAACTGAGGAACTTGATAGCTGCGATCACCGCAATCCCCTTCATTAGGTTAATCGCACGAGTTCCTTTAATAATGACTAAAATATTATAGAGTATATACCACACAATCAGAATATCAATCAGATTGCGAAAACTCCCCCATGAAAATAAACTGTTCCAATTTATTTGCATAAAGTTAACCTCTCTTCCACCAATATGTACCTTTCTATTATAGCACAGATAGCCCCTAAACTAAAAAGTGCACGATTATTAATATAACAATAAAAATCAAGTGAGTTAAAACGCAAATGTTCTCACAGATTTCGGAAATTAACCATTTACAAAAACGCTTACATATGTTAACCTGAGCTTGAAATACCACTACAAAATAACATCCATTCAAAAGGAGGCTCTATAAATGAAAGACGATCGTAAGGGATATATTATTGCTGGAGTTTTAGGATTTCTCACTTATTTTGTAGGAAGCACCATTTACTATTTTTTAACTCATTAATCACAGACACTCTCTACAATGATATGTATGGAAATCACCTAAGACCGTAACAGGAGGTCTAGAATAAAATAAATAAGCGTTCATCCTTTTCAAGATGAACGCTTATTTTCTTTTATACTTCCTCAACATTCGCAATATAGTAAGAATATCCACCCGTCACTGCAATTAAGATAATCATAATCATCGTTGCGACAAGGATTGCAACATTATTTCCCATGAAGATTCCTGTAAGCATCATGAGGACTCCTGCCACTACAGAGGCAATCCCGAAGAAACGTTGCGTTTTACGGAAGGCTACATCATTGTTTTTCAACCATGAAGCACGGAATCCGAAGTGTTTTGAATTCTCTTTGATTTTTGGCGCTAGATTTCCAATAAGGATAAAGAATACCCCTAGAATAAATGTTAGGAAACGGCTCATTTGCGCGCCGACTGTCATCCCGCCTAAGTATAACCAGAATTGGAAGTACGCGATGACGTTCAATAATAGTAAAAGAATCCAGCTAATCGAGCGAGCTGTTCTCACATTGCCCCCTGTTAGTTTTGGAGATGAGCTCGCAATACGAATCCCAAACCCAAGAATCGCTACAAGAATTGGGAAGAGAAAGATTGAGAATCTGCTTGCTGTTGCCGTCACATTTCCCGCTATGTCCATACGCGATACGATGGTTTCAGGTAAGAACCATACCACAAAGAGTGATACAACGAGCGGTGCGAACATCAATGCGAGATAGGCATACTTTTTTAATTGTTTTACTTGTTCCATGTTATTTTCCCCCAATAATTTGATTGATCCATACAATCGCTTCGTCTAGTACGGTCAAATTCAATTCATAATAAATAAAGTTTTTATAGCGTGTTTCGTAGATTAAATCAGCGTTTTTTAGCTTTCTAAGGTGATAGGACAAGGCTTGCGGCGTCATCCCAATCATCGTGGCAAGGTCACCGGTGTTGGTCTTCCCTTTTCGCAGGATTTCCAAAATCTGGCGACGCGTTTCATCAGAAAGAGCGGCCATTACTTCGTTCACTGCCATGATTTCATCTTCTTTCTATTTAAATTTATCTTTAATTAGAGTATACTCTTGCAATCCATAAAAAGCAATAGTTATTTAAAAATATTTTTTAATAACTTTGAATATACATATAAAAGATGATACCACGGTTCCTTACGGATTTTTTTATCATCGCGGTAATGTTGTACCGGTTCAAGCCTTCATCTTTCACCTTCGAAGCTTCAAACGCGGAGTAAGGGACAATCCCTACTCCGCGTAATTCACATTCGATACCCTTTCACATTACTGCGATGATAAAATCCGTAAGTTCCTTCGGTATCATCTTTTACGTTCGTTCTTCTTCTGAGTGTATTTCCACCATTAAAGCGCGTCGCTTAAGCGGGCGAACTCTTCAATCGTCAGTGTTTCTGCACGTCTTGATGGATCAATGCCTGCAGCTTCTAATGCAGCGGCTAAGCTTTCTTTTGTATGGCCATTCCCAACGTAAGCTTTGGCTAAATTATTCCAGAGCGTTTTACGACGTTGCACGAAGCTGTTTTTCACGAGCGCGAAGAATTTCGCTTCGTCTTTCACTTCCACGAGTGGTTTTTCGCGACGTTTCAATACTAAAATCGCAGAATCCACATTCGGAGCTGGATTGAAGACCGTCTTCGGCACGATAAATCCAATGCTCGCCTCGCAGAAATATTGAATCGCAATCGTAAGTGATCCATACGCCTTCGAATTTGGCTCAGCCGTCATTCGTTGCGCCACTTCTTTTTGCATCATCATCGCAAAACCATCGATAGGCAATTTCGATTCCAATAAGTTCATAATGATTGGCGTTGTAATATAGTACGGCAAGTTGGCCACGACTAATAATGGCTCGTTAATGTCGAAATGCTCTCCGATGACTTGCTCTAAGTCGACGTCCAAGATGTCGCTATGAACCACCGTTACATTATCGTATGGGGCCAATGTTTCATCGAGCACTGGCAATAAACGGCCATCGATTTCAAACGCCAGCACTTGTTTAGCTTCTCTTGCTAGACGTTCGGTCAACGCACCAATCCCTGGTCCGATTTCAATGACGTTTGTCGTTTTGTCGACTCCCGCCACCTCTAGCATACGCGTTAAAATATTCGGTTCAATTAGGAAGTTTTGCCCTAGACTCTTTTTTACCGTTAGCCCATGACGTTCCATAATCTCGCGCGTTCTTTTCGGCGTCGCGATATCCTTTATTTCATTCATGTTTGTCCTCATTTTCTAAGACAGCCTCGAGTGCCGCCCTTAATTGTTCTTCTGTAATACCAAATAATTGTAATCTTTTCGCGAACTGTTTTCCATTCGTATGGCCAATTTTTAGAAAATCCGCCACTTTTTGACGTCTTGTTGCTGAATCTGGTCGTCCGATAAACCCAAGCGCCATCAGTGTTGCCTGCGAAATCACCGGCCCTCCTGTTTCTGTTGAAATCTCATGCACCGATTCGAGCGCTCGCTGGATGGCTTCGGTACTCGCGTGTTCCACCCCAAGACTCTTATGATTGTCTTTTCTGACGGCTTCTTCACGTTCGATAAAGGCATGTTTCACGCCAGGTACGCGCTCTTGAATAATGTTGCGAATACGAGTTCCAGGATAATCAGGGTCCGTAAACACAATCACTTCACGCGTTTGCAGCGCCTTTTGAATGAGCGCAATCGTTTCTTCGTCAATCGCTGAACCGTTCGTTTCAATCGTCTCGATATCCGGATAGATTTCTCTCAAGCGTCTTGTATCGTCTCGCCCTTCTACGACAATGACTGGATTCATAGCAAGCCTCTTTCTTCCATGCGGAATAGCTTGATGGCATTTTGTGTTGTTTGAGCTGCCACTTCTTCCCAAGTAAGGCCGCGTTCTTTGGCAATCGTTTCAACCACATAGCGCGTATAGCCGGGTTCGTTTCTCTTTCCACGGTAAGGCACAGGGGCTAAATACGGCGCATCGGTTTCCACTAACATACGGTCGAATGGAACTAATTTTGCACATTCGCGTACTTGCGGCGCATTTTTGAACGTCGTCACACCGCTAAAGGAAATATGCATGCCTAAGTCTAAGAAACGCTTCATAAATTCCACGTCGCCATTATAACTATGCATAATGCCCCCGATGTCTTGAATGCCTTCTTCTTTTAGAATCTTGTAGCAATCCTCAGTCGCATCACGATTATGAATCACAATCGGCAATTTCATTTCTTTAGCAATCGCAATTTGGCGACGGAACACCTTATCTTGTTCCTCGGGTGTTGAATCTTTCCAATAATAATCCAGACCCATTTCCCCCATCGCAACCACTTGCGGATGCGTCAAGCGTTCCTGTAGCCACTCTTCGATTTCTTTATTGTACTGATAGGCTTCGGTTGGATGCCATCCGATAATCGAAACCACTTCTTTGAACTCTTCGCTAAGCTCTAGGCTACGCGTAATCGTGTTCGTATCGAATCCCACCACCGCAAAGCGCGTTACGGCTAGTTCCTTTGCACGCGCGATGACTTCTTTTTCTTCACCTTCAAACGCAGATACATTTAAATGCGTATGCGTATCAAAAATCATAATTTCGCCTCTTATCTTGTTGCGCCATTTAAGAATGGATTTGTCGCAATTTCATCTTTTAGCGTTGTTGGTTCCCCGTGTCCTGGGAAAATCACTGTTTCAGCAGGTAATGGCAATAAGTATTTGTGGATGCCTTCCATTAACTCTTTATGGCTTCCGTATGGGAAATCACTACGTCCAACGCTACCTTTAAACATCACGTCTCCACCGATGACGAATCCATTTTCTCTAAAAATAAAAATGGTCCCACCAGGAGAGTGTCCTGGAATGTGTGCTAATTCTGGTTCAAAGCTTCCGATTTTCCATTTACCCATTTCTTTAGGGAAATAACCATCAGCTGGCTTCACTGTAATATTTTCGCCAGAGTAGTATGAACGGTTCAATTCTGGATCATGTAAGAACACTTTCTCCAACTCGTTCATATACATTGGGATATTGTACTCTTCACGAAGCGCATCTACGGCTCCGATATGGTCTCCGTGCGCATGTGTTAATACAATCGCAACAGGCTTCAATCCTTCTTCTTTAATCAATTCTTTAATGTCCTCGGCTTGTGCACCTGGGTCAAAAATCACTGTTTCTTTATTATCGTCAATTAAAAAGTAGACATTTTCTTCCAAACGTCCTACTGGAATGCTTAATAACTCCATTTGTATTCCTCCTTTAGGTCTCCTCTTAACTCTACATAAAATAGTGAGTTCTTGCAATCAAAAAACGCCCAAGCATCATGCCCGGACGTCTGTTGATTAATCATTGATTAATTTTTTCAAATCGATGGCTTTGTTTAATCCCGTCATCAACGGAACACCCGCTAATAATACGACGATTTCACCAAAGAATGTTTCGCCATAGCTTAACCAGAATGGTAATTCTAGCGCTAAGTTCAATTCAATCGCTACTAAGAAAATCATCACACTGAAGACACCTGCTAAAACAAACATACGTGTTTTAACGTCTTTCACTGACTTGAAGATGAGTGCGCTGATAGCGAATGAAATAATAGAATGTCCTAATCCGAATACTAAGTCATACCAACCTAGACCAGACGCTGACATAAATACTGAGTTGACAAGTAATACACCGGCAACCACACCGATTCCGTATTTTTTGTCAAAAGCGAATAAGTGGTTCAACATTTCCGCAATACGGAATTGAATATTTCCAAATGACATAAATGCTGTTAAAGATGTTACGACCACATATAGCGCTGCTACGATTGCGTTAATCACAATCAATTTTGTTTTTTTATTTTGCATGTTACTGCCTCCTAGTTTTTTATTGAGGGATGGTTTCGAACCTCATCGGCAAAAAAATCGCCACGAGCTATTGTACTACAAACCGTTTCAGATTGGTAGTCATAGCCTAAAAAGATAGAGGCTCAAAAATAATTTGAGCCTTCAAATTCTATCTTTCTAGTTCAAATAAAGCTTTTACTCGTCCTAATAAATTAACTAACAGTCCATCTGGAATATTTTCTACATATCGGAATCCTCTAGAATCAAAATCAATTGTTACCCACTGGTCTAATAAGACTTTCACCGTTGTATTTGTTCCCT
>CALJSD010000079.1 GCA_937976325.1 uncultured Carnobacterium sp. | reverse complement strand
TATCCGAGTATTCACGGCTCGTTGTTTTCCATTTTCGCAAATCCGGATAACGAAGACGCGCAATCGTATACACTTCAGAATCGAATGCGTCTTTTGGCACTACGGCAAACCCGCTAAGGTCGCCGCTCCCCGCACTCGACACGCCCTTAATCGTCTTCGAGAGAATCTCGCTGGAGTTCACAAAACCTGTAATCGTAAATTCATGCTCTTTTAGTAGAGTAGAACTTCCGGATTCATTCAAACGAATCGTGTCGCCAATCTTGTATTGATCCGCCATCGTTTCGGCAAGCGCCACTTCGTTTGCGGCTGTTGGAAACTCGCCACTCACCAACTCGAACGTTGAAATATCGGTCGTCTGTGAGAATACACGAATCGCGTTCGGCGTATCACCAACAACCGTATCGGCAAAATAGCCAAACTCTACATCGGCGTTCTCTTGTTTGATCTCGGCTTGGTCTTCGCCGCTTAACCCGTAGCCCGCCACCACGAATAAATCGGCAGCGTTGGCAGTTTCCATATAGCTGTTCAAGGTATCTTCAATATCCGGACCCGATACTTTCAACCCGACCAAACTGAACGCCCCCAGCATCATGAGGAGCATAATCGAAAGGAAGCGTCCCTTCGACTGGCGAAGCGAGTTGCGGATATCCTTGTTTAATGTCTTCTTTTTCACTGTCTGCACCCCTTCTAATATTCAAGCGTTTGAATATCTTGTGGATTTGGGTTACATTCGATTTTCTTCACGCGCGCATCATGCATATAAATCACGCGGTCCGCAATCGGCGCAAGCGCAGAGTTATGCGTTACGATAATGACCGTTGCCCCTTGATTACGTGACATATCTTGTAAAATTTGAAGCACTTGTTTTCCTGTATGGTAGTCGAGCGCTCCAGTTGGTTCGTCGCAAAGCAATAGTTTTGGATTTTTAGCAACCGCACGTGCAATCGAGACACGTTGTTGTTCCCCACCCGATAATTGCGCTGGGAAATTATTGATGCGGTGCCCAAGTCCGACTGCCTTCAAGGCTTCCTCTGCATCTTGCGCGTCTTTTACGATTTCAGCCGCCAGTTCCACATTTTCCTTCGCCGTTAAGTTCGGTACTAAATTATAAAATTGGAAGACGAATCCGACATCATCTCTTCTATAATAAGTGAGTTGTTTTTCATCAAAAGCGGAAATGTCCACGCCGTCGACAAACACATGCCCATCGTCGTTGGTATCCATGCCTCCTAAAATATTGAGGACCGTCGATTTTCCCGCACCGCTGGCCCCTAAAATAATGACTAACTCGCCTTTTTCAATTTCAAAATTCACATCATTATTCGCGATAATCTCTGTATCGCCGACTTGATAACGTTTATAGCTATTCTTCATTTCGATATAAGCCATGTCTATCCCTCATTTCTCTCAACGCTGTTAAATGAACACCGTGTTGATTCTTTCTCGTATCTACTTTATAATAGGCCTAGTGAAAAAACAATACACAATACTCAACAATGTGTTGATTTAAGAAAAGAGTGTAAATAATGACGACCCAAAAACGCAAAACCACAACGAAAAGCGATTTAAAAGCCGCACTCACCCGATTACTGAGAGAAAAAGACTTCGAAGCCATTAGCGTCAGCGACATCACTAAAGAAGCCGGCGTGAACCGCGGAACGTTTTATCTCCATTACGTCGATAAATTCGATATGATGGACAAGCTCATCGACGAGATTTTACAAAACATCTTGATCCTATTAAAAGAAGGACAGCCAAAAAATAAGCAAGAGGCCTTTCCTGGTATCGTGAAAATCTTCGAGTATTTAAAAGAAGACTTCGACTTTGTTCACGCGATGACCTTGAATCGTTTCAACTATACGGCTAAACTCGTCCATGACTTTCTGCTGGAATTAACGCGCCAAATTGGACCGATTAAGAAAAATATCGAGATGGTCTATCCGCTGCCAGACGATTACGCGCAAGAAGTGTTCATCTATAGCAATAGCGCGATTTTCTTCCACTGGATTCAAAAAGGCGGCGTAGAAACACCTGAAGAAATCGCAAAAATCTTTTTAAGAATGACCGTATAAAGGAGAAAACTCATGCAAAAAAATATTATGAAAGACCCACTCTTCTTAAGCCAAAAATCAACGCCCGCCGACCCAAAAGCTGATGCGCAAGTAGTCCGCGACCTGCAAGACACGCTTCGTGCCAACCGTGACCGTTGTGTAGGAATGGCGGCGAATATGATTGGTGTGAAGAAGAACATTATTATTGTAGCGATTGGACCGATGGATTTGGTGATGCTGAACCCGCGTATTACGAAAAAGCAGGGGCCCTATGAAACGGAAGAAGGATGTCTGAGCCATACGGGCACGAAGAAGACGACGCGCTATCAAACGATTGAAGTAGCCTACACCGACCCGAGCGGCAAGAAGCATACGGGAACGTTCACCGACTTCACAGCGCAAGTGATCCAACATGAGATCGATCATTTAGATGGGGTGCTCATTTAAATACGATTACTCCAATCCTTGCGGATTGTTTCATCATAGCTGTAATGGGGCAACGGCTTGAGCCTTGTGTCTCAAGCTCTACCAAGCTTCAAACTGACTCTACGGGTTTCACCCTAGAGTCAGTAATTCACATTGGTTGCACTTCCCCAATGCTGTGGTTATAAAATCCGCAAGTTTTTCGTGGTTTGTAAGAAAATGGGATTTTTTTGCAAAAAAGTGAACTGCTAGAAATCGCGTTGCAATGGGATTTGTGCCAAAGTGCGAACATGACATGTCGGTGCCTCTAACGGCCTCCCGTTCCTGGAAAATGCGATAAGGACGGGGTTTATGCAAGGAATGTGAGGTGTGAACGAAAGCTGCCCGAAATTCACTTATAAGTGAATTTCGGGCAGTTGTGCTAGTTGTTAAATTCAATAAAGAAAACTTTGAGATAATCGCTTAGCGGTGTGGCTACTGGGACTGCAAAATCGCTTGGCAATCCTTTTTTCAAGACAATGCGGAACTTGCGATTGCCTTCTGCTTCCCGGATGCCTTTCTCAATCATTTGTTGGAATTGAGATTCACTCACATTCGCAGCATTCGTGGATAACACGAGCGTTCCTCTTGGTGCGACTAATGGCGTTATTTGGGCTACTAGTTTGCCGTAGTCTTTTGCTACAGAGAAAGTTCTCTTCTTAGTGCGGGCAAAACTTGGTGGATCGACCACGACCGTATCAAACTTCAACTGTTTCTTCACGGCGTATTTGAAATAATCAAACACGTCCATCACATAGATTTGTTGGGTTTCTGGATCAATGCCGTTGACTGAAAACTGCTCTTTTGTCTTCTCGAGACTGCGGTTAGCTACGTCCACGCTGGTCGTTTTAACGGCGCCACCCATCGCTGCCGCCACAGAGAACGCACCGGTATAACTGAAAGTATTTAATACGGTACGTCCTGCACTGTAACGCTGGCGAATCGTTTCGCGCACCTCCCGTTGATCTAGGAAGATACCCGTCATCAATCCTTCATTCATATAAGTTGCGTATTTAACACCATTCTCCAATACGATTAATGGTTCTGGTGCTTCTGCCCCGCCGACAAACTGGCTTTCTGGCAAGTCCGCTTCATTCTTGAAACGAATTTTTTCATAGACACCCTTCACACCTTCAAATGAAGCAAGCGCCTGCGTCAAAATCAGGTCGCGGTAATGATAAACGCCTTCGCTATACCAAGAGACCACGATAAAACTGTCATACCAGTCGATTGTCACGCCTCCAAAGCCGTCGCCCTCTCCATTAAAGAGACGGAAAGTCGTCGTATCCTCCGAATGTAATAGCGCATGGCGGTTTTCGAACGCCGTCTTGAAGATGCCGCTAAAGAACGCATCATCCAATGCTTCATCTTCCTCGCGGCTATACACCCACGCAACTCCCTTATTTTGGAATCCCACATAGGCCATCCCTAAGAAGCGATGTTGTTGGTCAACAACTTTTACTACTTCGCCTTCATCTGCGCGAAGTTCTTGCGCTAGGTCCATCTGACTGATCAGTGGACTTCCTTTTTTAATCAATCCCGCTGCTTTTTGTTTCACGATGATTGTTCCCATAGATTATTTTCCCCTCCATTTCATAATGGCACGATACAACAGAAATCCAAGCCAACTTCCTAGAACATTACAGAGAATGTCGTCGATATGGCTGACTCCTGTATAAAAGATAAATTGAAAGAACTCGATGGCAAAAGAGGTCCAGAACCCGTACCAGAGTGAACGAGAGTGTCCTTTTTGTTTTCCATAGAGCAAACCGCAGAAAAATCCAAGTGGCATAAACCACACGATATTTCCTACTACATTATAATACGCTGCAAAGACCGAACCTTGCATAAATAATTTAATACTATCGACAAACGGCACCCACATAATATCTGAGAGCGGATGAGAAACGACTTGTAGCGTAAACGTCTCGCTCGTGCTTCTGAAAATCGTAAGCTGCGCGAGCAATATAATATAGAAGATAAATAAATTTCGGTAGAGTTCCCACTTCCATACGATTTCGCCTTTTTTCCGTGAGAATAAATAAATAGACCAAACGATCAGCCATCCGAGAAACAGGATGATTGCGTGGTCTACACTGAAAATAAACAAACGAACAAGTGGAAGGTGATTCACTCGCCCATCAAATAATTGGACTAGCCATTGATAGAATGGGCCAAGTAAATACATGTTCTTCCTCCTTGTTCGTTCTCCTTAAATTACAATTCACTTTCGCCAGGGAATACGACTCTAAAGGTTGTTCCCTTGCCGACTTCACTCTTCACAGAGATTTTACCGTGGTGACTATCCACAAGCGACTTCACAATCGCAAGGCCTAGGCCACTTTCTCCGTACTTCGTGCTCTTTCTTGAAACGTCTGCTTTGTAGAAACGTTCCCAGATTTCTTTGATTTCGCTCTCGTCAATTCCGATACCCGTATCTGAAATTTCGACAATCGCTTTTTTACCTTCGTTCCACGCCTTCACTAAGATCTCCCCGTTATCCGTAAATTGGTTCGCGTTCTTTGTGATGTTCACCAAGATTTGGACAAATCGGTCATAGTCGGCATAGACGCTGAAGTCTTTATCGCATTCATAGCGCAATGTATTGTTTTTTACTTTCGCTAATTCGCGAATTTGTTCTACAACGGTTTGGATGGCTCCAATTCCTGCAAAACGATGTTGGACTAATACAATTTGGTTCGAACGAATCTTTTCGTAGTCGAGGTTTTCGTTAACGAGGCGAATCAATCGTTGTGTTTCGCTAGAAATCAGTTCCAGCGAACGTCCACGGCGAGATTCTGGCACCATGTTGTATTTCAATCCATCGAGCAATCCATTCATGGTTGTCAAAGGTGTACGCATTTCGTGCGCCACGTCCATCATAAATTGGCGGCGGACATTTTCTTGTCGCTCCACCTCTTTTTCAGACTCGCGGAGTGAATGCGCCATGCTGTTAAAGTCTTTCATTAAGTCATCAAACTCGTCACGGCTCTCAACTGGAAGCTGAACGTCGAAGTCCCCTTCCGAGATCATATGCGTCGCTTTACGCAACTTGTTGATACGGCGTGTTTGATAGTTTGCAAAGACAAAACTCATCATAACTCCAATGATAATCGCCGTACCGAACGCGATAAACATCGAGTTACGAAGTTCGCGCACTTCGGTTTGAATACGACTCATTGGGCTGGCTAAAGCCACGTATCCTTTATACTGTCCATTTTTAATAATGGGATAGTATACCGTGATTAAGTTATCTACGGCTTCTCCGGTAAAGTTCATTTGAACTTCTTTCAAGTTAATCGCAGCACCATTTTTTAAGTGGTTTAATTCATCCTCTGACAGTGCAGATTTTGTATCTAAACTACTGGATGGATAAGTCATCGCGTTGTTTTCATTAAACATCGCTATACTGACATTTTCCTCGCGTAAAATGGTACCCAACTTATAAATATCCGCATCGCTCATTTCAGTCGCAATTAATCCTTTAGCATACGACTGCAATTGCTGAGACCGCTGTGTATACACATTATTACTCATTACGTTGTAGAAAAGAATTCCACATGCAGCAATCGTCAACAGCACAACGGATACGAACCCGAAGAGTTGCTGATAAAAGTATTTCATGGATTACAACTCGCTATCGTCAAATTTATACCCTACGCCCCAAACCGTATGAATTACGTGAGGACCAACAGCTTCGATTTTTTGGCGAAGTTTCTTGATGTGAGCGTCAACTGTACGTTCGTCACCATAGAAAGGATCTTCCCAGATTTTTGTTAATAAGTGTTCACGAGTGAATACTTGACGTTGATGTTTCGCCATTACCATTAATAAGTCAAATTCTTTTGGTGTTAGGTTTTCGATTTGTTTACCATCGATAAATGCTTCGTGTGTTTTCGTATTGATTTTCACGTGATCTGTTTCAACATCGAATTCTGAAGCAAATGTGTTGTCTGCAACAGTAGCGCGTTGTGTACGACGTAATAATGCTTTGATACGAGCCATAATCGTTACGGCACTGAATGGTTTTGCAACGTAGTCATCCGCACCAATTTCAAGACCGATAACTTGGTCACTTTCTGAATCGCGTGCTGTAAGCATTACGATTGGAACGTTTTGGTTCACTTGGCGGATTTGACGGCAAATTTGCATCCCGTCCATGCTTGGTAAGTTGACATCAAGAATGACAACGCCCCATTTGTTTTGGTTTTCTAAGAATGCATCAAGACCTTCTTTACCATCGTGGTAGAAGCTTGCCTTCCAACCTTCGTTTTCAAAAAACATTTCCATCATTTCGCAAACTGCTTCTGTATCTTCAATCATTAAGATATGCATGACATACACTCCTTTATTGTCGCTAAATTATAATTATTATAAGTTTTCTTCACAGATTGTACATCATTAATATGAAATCACACACGACAATTTGTGAAGAAAGTGTGAATTCGTGTATTTGAAATGCGCTAATTCACTATTTTTTCTTTTTTGCACTGCCTCCCAAGCTGAAGCGCAAATGATTCAGTAGCGCCATTTGTGCGTCACTCCAGGGATTTCGGCGCGTACTTCCTTTATGATGGAAAGTGCGTGCCATCTCTGTTTGTTTATCCCTACTACTTTCTAATTCCTTATAAAAATCTCTAGCTGATTTACGCAGGGCTCCTTTTTGGAAAATGAGCCACTGTTCGGCCAAGTCGCTGGTGGCCACGGATACTTGAATGAGTCGCGTGTTCATTTCTGATACCGTACGCTCGATATAGCTATCCGCCGTCTCCCCTTCAGACGTAAAAATCACCTTGACTTCGGCTTCGTCAAATGACTGGGTAATTCCTGGTACAAACTGCGCATCGAATACAATCCAGACTTCGATATTTTCAAACTTCTGAAAATTCGAGCAGCGTTGGATGAGTAAATCCCTCGCGCTCTCTAAGTCATCTTGCTTCTTCAATGCCACTAGTTCTGGCCAAGCACCAATCATATTATAGCCGTCCACAATGTACAGTTGCTTTTTCAATGTGCATCCCCCGTTTCCTATAACGAACGGTTACGGAAGACTTCGTACATCATTAAGGCACTCGCCACGCTCGCGTTAAGACTTTGGACATGACCGACCATTGGGATGGTCACCATTTCGTCCACGCTTTCCTTCACGATACGAGACACGCCTTTTCCTTCGTTCCCCATCACGATTGCAAGAGGTCCGCTAGTATTCCATTTGCGGTAGTCGGTTCCGTTCATGTCGGTCCCAAATACCCAAACTCCACGAGCCTTCAATTGTTCAATCGTCTGCGTTAAATTCGTCACGCGAACCACCGGTACATGCTCGATGGCTCCAGTTGAGGCTTTCGCAACGGTCGCTGTCAGTGAAGCGGAACGGCGTTTTGGAATAATAATCCCGTGAACGCCTGTTGCGTCAGCTGTTCGTAAAATACTACCTAAGTTATGCGGATCTTCCACTCCATCTAAGATGACGATAAATGGATCTTCGCCTTTTTCTTCAGCTTTCTTAAAGACATCCTCTATGTCGGCATATTCATACGCCGCAATCGAAGCCACTAGTCCTTGGTGAACGGCATTACCAACAAGATCTTCAATCTTTGTCTTTGGAACGGTTTGAACTTGAATACCTTTTTCACGCGCGAGTTCGATGACTTTTGCGGAATCTCGACCAGAAGTTCCTTCTTGAATAAAGACGCGGTTCACGCGGTCCGGTGTCTGCAAGGCTTCCACCACTGCATGACGACCAAACACGAAGTCCACCACTTCCTGAGTTTCGTTGCGTTCAACCTGTTCACGAGCTGGGCGCTGTCTCTTCTCTGTGCGCTCAGGACGCCCACGGTCTGGACGATTTCCGTTTCTTGATTTTTTCTTTGGTGCATATTCATTTCGTGCCATATTGCTATTCACCTTCCACTTGTTGTAAGCACCAATTAATGAGTTCTTCTAGGCGGGCTTGTTGGCCTGATAAATATAAGTACCCCATTAATGCTTCAAAACCAGTCGCAATACGGTACGTTCCTACGTCTGCATTTTTGGCAACCGTATGACTCTTACTATTGCGTCCTCGTTTGTAAATTTCTAATTCTTCTTCCGTTAAGAAGTTTTCTTGTTCCAGCATTTGTTGCATCAAGCGTGCTTGTGCCTTTGCTGAAACAAACTTCGTTGCGGTCGCATGCAATTGATTTGGCTTTGTTAACCCTTTTTGCATCACGTGATTTCTGACATACACTTCATAAATCCCGTCACCCATATAGGCCAAGGCCAAACCGTTTAGCAGCTTCCAGTTTTTTTCTGTCATGCTTCTCTTCTCCATCGTGTTCCTTGTGGAGTGTCTTCTAATACAATCCCTTGTTCTTTTAGTAAATCACGAATCTCGTCACTGCGAGCAAAGTTTTTCGCCTTACGCGCTTCAAGACGTTCATCGATTAACGCTTGAATATCATCATCGAGTAATGCTTCTTGTTTTTCAACGATACCGAAGATTCCAAATAGAACCGTTGCTTTTTCAAGGAGCGCTTCAAGTACTGCTTTTGAAACGACTTCTTGTTCTAAATACACATTCCATTCTTTCAACCATTGATATAACACAGTCATCCCGTTTGCCGCATTGAAGTCATCATCCATTTCTTTTTGGAATTCTGCTTCAATCGCTGCAAATTTCGCTAAGCGTTCTGCATCTTCTGGTAAAGCATCTACGGCTGTTTCTAAGCGGTAACGTGCATTCTTGAAAGTCGTTTGGATTTTTTCAAGGTTCACAGCTGCTTCTTGAAGAGCTGCTTCGCTAAATTTCAACGGACGACGGTAATGCGCACTCGCTAAGAAGAAACGGAGGACTTGTGGGTCTAATTTCTCGATTAAGTCGTGAACAAGCACGAAGTTTCCTAGAGATTTACTCATTTTCTCTTCGCCCATTGTTACGAATGCGTTGTGCATCCAGTAGTTCGCAAATTTCTTGCCTGTTTTAGATTCACTTTGCGCAATTTCATTTTCGTGGTGAGGGAACGCTAAGTCTTGTCCACCACCGTGAATGTCGATCGTATCGCCTAAGTGTTTTGTAGCCATTACAGAGCATTCAATATGCCATCCTGGACGACCTTTGCCCCATGGGGAGTTCCAGCTGATTTCGTTTGGTTTTGCGCTCTTCCATAATGCAAAATCTAACGGATTGCGTTTTTTCGCATCATCTTCTGAGGCTGTACGATTACTTGCCCCGATTTGTAAGTCTTCGATGCGTTGGTCGCTGAGTTTTCCATAGTCTTTGAATTTTTCAGTGATGAAATACACATCGCCTTCTGATTCATACGCCATTCCTTTATCGACTAAGTCCGCTACAAAGGCAATAATGTCATCCATTGTATTCATTACGGTTGGGTTTAAAGTCGCCTTCTTCACGTTTAACGCGTTTGTATCTTCAAAGAACGCTTCGATATATTTTTTAGAAACTTCTTCAGCCGTCATGCCAGTTTCGTTGGCCACGCGAATGATTTTATCATCCACATCTGTAAAGTTCGAAACGAAATTCACGTCATAGCCGCGATATTCAAAGTAACGACGAATCGTATCAAAGGAAACCGTACTACGTGCATTTCCGATATGAATATAGTTATAAACCGTTGGGCCGCACACATACATGCGTACTTTGCCTTCTTCAATCGGTTTAAATGCTTCTTTTTGTCTTGTTAAGGTGTTGTAGATTTGAATCATAAGTTTCCTCCGATAGTCGTATCTCTTTCAATTTCTTCTGGTGTATGGACGCGAACCACTCGCGCTGGCAGTCCAACTGCTGTGGTATGAGCAGGAATGTCGTCTAACACTACTGCCGCCGCTCCAATTTTGGCATATTCACCAACCGTCACAGGTCCAATCACTTGCGAATGCGCCGATAAAAGCACCCCGTTCTCGATAGTTGGATGGCGTTTTCCTGTATCTTTCCCGGTTCCACCTAAGGTCACCGCATGGAACATTTTCACGTCGTCTCCAATAATAGTGGTCTCTCCGATGACGATTCCCATGCCATGGTCGATAAAGAATCGTCTTCCAATCGTAGCCCCTGGATGAATCTCGATGCCCGTTAGGAACCTGCTAAAGCCACTCACCATTCGAGCCAACAGTCGAAGCTTCGCCTTTGTATGTAACCAATGCGCAGCACGGTGCAAGACCGTCGCGTGATATCCTGGGTACGTCAAGACGATTTCCAAGCTACTTCTTGCCGCCGGATCATTTCTTTTATAAGTTTCCATATCTTCTCTAAAACGTCCCATTTCTTCACTTCCTTTGCATTGTCTTTCCCCTCATTATAGCACAGTTTAAAGCACACAAAAAGCTGAAAAGCCGGGCGCGGAGCCTAGCCTTTCAGCCTTCTTAGAAATTATTGTAAGTCTAAAGTCACATCTACTGTTTGTAATGGTACATCGTAGAATGGATCTTCGCGGCGACCTAAGAAATCTTTCGCTTGTTGTGGGAAGAGTGCGTACATTAACACATCTTCGTCAGATTTAGCGTATTCTTTAATCTCTTCGCGAATTTCTGGTAATTGATCTTCGATTAAGTCAGCTGGACGAACGGTCACAACTTCTGCATCTCCGATAATTTTTGCTTTCACTTCAGGATTAATTTCTGCTGGAGCTTGTCCATATAATCCTAAAACGTAGTCTTTGATTTCTTTTGGAACAAGTTTGAAACGTTCGCCTGAAATCACGTTCATTACCGCTTGAGTACCAACCATTTGTGATAATGGCGTTACAAGTGGTGGGTAACCTAAGTCAGCACGTACTTTTGGCACTTCTGCTAATACTTCTTCGTATTTGTCAGCTAAGCCTTGTTCTGTTAATTGACTTAATAGGTTTGATAACATTCCACCAGGTACTTGGTAAATTAATGTTTTTGGTTCTGTATCTTTTACTTTAGGGTTTAAGATGCCTTCTGCACGGAATTTATCACGAATGCCGTTGAAGTAAGCTGTTGCTTCTTCCACTTTCTTCATGTCAACGCCTGTTTCGAAGCCTAAATCTTTAAGTGCTAAAGCCATAGATTCAGTTGCAGGTTGACTTGTACCACCAGAGAATGATGATAAGCAAGTGTCAATGATGTCTGCGCCTGCTTCAGCTACTTTTAAGTAAGTCATTTCAGAAATACCACTTGTAGCGTGAGTGTGAACTTCTAAAGGAAGATCAGTTTTTTCTTTAATACGGCTTACTAATTCGTAACCTGTTTGAGGTGTTAATACCCCAGCCATGTCTTTAATACAGATTGAATCTGCACCGAATTCTGCCATGCGTCCTACTAAATCAACGTAGTAGTCCACAGTGTGAACTGGACTTGTTGTGTAAGAGATTGCTGTTTGGCAGTGTCCGCCTGCTAATTTTGTTGCTTCGATTGATGTCTTCATGTTACGAACATCGTTTAAAGCATCGAATACACGAATAATGTCGATTCCGTTTTGTACAGATTTTTCTACGAATAAACGTACCACATCATCAGCATAGTTACGGTATCCTAATAGGTTTTGTCCACGTAATAACATTTGCAATTTTGTATCTTTAACTGCTGCGCGAATTTGACGTAGACGTTCCCATGGGTCTTCATTCAAGAAACGAATACAAGAGTCAAAAGTTGCTCCTCCCCATACTTCTAATGCATGGAAGCCAGCTTGGTCTAATGTTTCCAAAATTGGTAACATATCTTCAGTTGACATACGAGTCGCGATTTGACTTTGTTGTCCGTCACGCAAAACCGTTTCAGTTAAACGGATAATTTTGCTCATAATATCTTCCTTTCTTAAGGTCTTTCCATCGATGTGTAAGCTGCAACGATGCGAGCGATATGCTCTTGCATCTCTGGGACCGTGTGCTTTCTAGAACGGGCGCACACTTTTGCGTCCTCATTGCAGATAAAACAACGTCTTGGAGACATTCCAAGGGCTGTTCTACTAATTGGCGTAGGAGTCTCTCCTGCCATTTCAACAACATCGATATCGAGTAATCTCCCGAGTGGGTGTCCTTCTTCAAACTCCGTACAAGCGCGCTTTACACGAAGTGCGTCTGCGCGAAGGACTCGGTAAAATTCCATCCCTGTCTGAAATGAAAAGTCTTCTTGATGAAGTTTCTCAAAAGACTGTAAAGCCTCATCTAATTCAGAAATGACAGAGGCGAAGACCGTTGTGATCGCCTCTGAATTTTTTACAGGACCTGGAATATTGAGTGTAATAGACACCAATACACACGGGTTAAATTGTTCTAGTAATTGTTGTTGGGTATGAGCACGTCTTTCTCTGGCATCAAGCATTTGCATGATATCCACAGGTGCTCCGTCAAACAAAGAATTAAACATTGCGAACAACGTCGATGATGCTTCCATCACGGTATTCGATAACCGCAACCACTTTATCACCATATTGAATTGGTTCTGGGTTTCCAACGATGCTGTATGCTTTTTCTTGTAATTCTTTGATTGTGTATTGAGGTACATCTAACCCTTTGAAGTGTTCAATTAAGTCTTGACGGTTAGGGTTGATAGCAATACCGATTTCAGTAACAACCACGTCCACACTTGTACCAGGAGTAATCACAGTATTTACTGATTCTACGAATGTAGGGATGCGTCCACGTACTAATGGGCTGATAACCATAGACATTTTTGAAGCAAAGGCTGTATCACAGTGACCACCTGAAGCTCCACGGATAACACCGTCAGAACCAGTCATTACGTTTACGTTGAAGTCTGTATCTACTTCTAAAGCAGAAAGGATTGCAACGTCTAAACGGTTGATTACTGAACCTTTAGATAATGGGTTTGCGTACATGCTTGCGTCGATTTCATAGTGGTTTGCGTTGTTTGCAAGTGAAATTGCTGATGGGTGGTCGAAGTCTTGAACGTCGATGACTTTCTCAACTAAACCTTCTTCTAACAATTCGCACATTGAGTTTGTAATACCACCAAGTACAAAGCTTGCTTTGATGCCGTCTTTAATCATTGATTCACGGATGAAACGAGTTGCAGCAAGAGAAGCTCCACCTGTACCAGTTTGGAATGAGAATCCTTCTTTGTAATATGGAGAACCAGTGATTACTTTAGCAGCGTATTCTGCGATTAATAATTCTTTAGGGTTTTTAGTGAAACGAGTTGCCCCTTTGGCAATCCCTTTAGGATCCCCGATTTCATCTACTACAACCACGTAGTCCACGTCTGTTTGTGGAATGCTAATTGGAGTGTTTGGATATGGTACAAGGCTGTCAGTAATCGCAACTACTTGGTCAGCGTATTTAGCGTCGACCATTGCGTATCCTAAAGAACCGCAAGTTGCTTTCCCTTTTGTACCGTTGATGTTACCGTACTCGTCAGAACTTGGAGCTCCGATGAAGGCAACGTCGATGTGGATGTCTCCTGCAGTGATTGCACGAGCACGTCCACCGTGTGAACGAATCACAACTGGGTTTTCCATGATACCGCTAGAGATTGCAGCCCCTAATTTATCACGTAAACCTGATGAAGTAATGTTTGTTACAACACCGTTTTTGATGTGTTCAATTAATGGTTCGTGTACGTTTGCGATTGAAGAAGGCGCGATTGATAGGTTTTTAATTCCCATTTTTGCAATTTCTTCCATAACCATGTTAATCACATAGTCCCCTTCACGGAAATGGTGGTGGAATGAGATTGTCATGCCATCTTTCAAACCAGTTTTTTCAATAGCTTCACGAATGCTACCTAATAATTTTTCTTGACGAGGTTCAACAGGTTTAATTTTACGGCTAGCTGCTTCATAAGGTTTAATGCGAGCTAACTCACCTTCGTATACCCCATATTGATCTGCATATTCTTGTGGAATGTCACGTCCAGCTTTATTTAATACCATCTTAAATTTCCTCCTCGCTAATCAATCCAGCCGCTTTCGCCAATGCGATTACGCGCTCAGCACGTTCAACGATTGGTTTGTCGACCATTTTACCGTTAACTGAGATAACACCTGAACCTTTCGCTTCAGCTTCACGAATTCCCCAGATAACTTCTTTAGCGTTTTGAATTTCTTTTTCTGTTGGTGCATATACTGCATTAGCCACAGGAATTTGACGAGGGTTAATAACAGATTTTCCATCGAAACCTAATTGTTTGATGCGTTCTACTTCTTCACGGAATCCATCCATGTTGTCTACGTTAGAGTAAACAGTATCGATAGCAGCGATTCCTGCAGCACGAGCAGCGTGTAAGATCATGCTACGAGCGAAGAATAACTCTTGTCCATCAGGGTAACGACGAGTTTTCATGTTTGTTACGTAGTCTTCAGCACCTAAAGCGATACCGATTAAACGGTCACTTGCTTTAGCGATTTCGCGAGCGTTTAACACACCTTCAGCAGATTCAATCGCAGCCATCATTTTAGTGCGACCTACTGGGATGTTGTTTTCACGTTCAACGCGAGTGATGATTTCATCCACGTCTACGATATCTTGAGCTGTTTCAGTTTTTGGTAAACGAACAACGTTTACGCCAGCAAGTACAACTGCTTCAATATCTAAAGCACCTGTTGTATCTAAACCGTTGATACGTACAACTGTTTCTACATTGCTGTAGTCAAAAGTTTTTAATGCGAAGTGTACTAATACACGAGCTGAGTCTTTTTCTTTTAAAGATACAGCATCTTCTAAGTCAAACATAATTGAGTCTGCGCCGTAAAGTGGAGCATCACGCAACATTGCTGCGTTTGAACCAGGTACGAACATCATTGTTCTTCTTAAGCGTTCCATGAGTCAATCTCCTTCCAGTCGTAGTTTTCAACTTCTGCTGCACGGTGAACAACTGTCACTGTACGAGCTTGAATTGTGCAATCTAAAGCACCTTTATCAACTGCGATGACTTCTGCTGAAGTAACGCCTAATTGTTTTAAAGTTTCTTCGATGACACGACGGATTTGATTTCCGAATTGTTTTTCGACACTACTTTCTAATTGAATGTCGATTCGACCAGCGGTACTTGGATTTAATGTGATCATAATGTCACTTGATTCCAAAGTGCCGACTACTGCACTTTTTTTAATTTCCATTATAGTTTCCACCTTTTCTTTTGGATTTTATCCAATGAAATGTTTTTCTTCTAAATAATGATACGTAGTTGCTGGAACGAGCTGTTGTAACTCGTCTACGTTTTTATCTTGAATGGCAGCGCGCACCCGCGTCGCACTCACCACTTCATCCCCTGCAGAAAGTCTATCTATAATCACTAACTCTAAGTCGCTCCCAAAAGCAGCTCTTAGCGCGTCATTATAAACGGAGGTTACTGGGGAGAGTGGTTCTTGACCAACATAGCGTTTGGTCAATTGTAACGTTGGAACAATGTTTTCTAAGAAGAGTGTTGCATCCAATGTTGCTTGAACTTTTGCCACTTCCAAATCCGCCTTCTCTTTCAAGAAGTAGGATGGGAAAGTCGCACTTGAGACCATGTAGTCTCTCGTTGGAAGCACCGTGACGTTTGGCAGATGGCTCACGCCTCGTTTCACCATTTCCATACGGTCATTCGTATTAAAGAACGAACGGTCCTCTGAAACAACGAACACGTAGAGGTGACTCGACTGGCTCGCAGCCGTTTCTACCAAATACTGATGTCCCAATGTAAAAGGATTCGCATTCATGACGATTGCACTATTGCTATCTCCTTCTACGAAATGTTCTTTGAGTAATTTTAAGTAATCACTAAAGGACGGAATGCCTTGTTCTAAAAAGGCAAGGTTTTCTGTCTCGGCAACCACGCGATACCCCAAAGATTTAAAGAAGACAATGTTCTTTGGTTTTGTGTAGACAAAACTATTTGTATAAGAACGTTCTCTTAATTCATCTAAGAGAGCCATCACGAGATGCGTTAACAGATTTTCTGATTGATACTTTTTACAAACCACTAAACATTTTAAAATGTTGCGGTCTAGAGATCCGGTTGCTGCGGGTTCACCAGAAGTATGGTAAATCGCAATCGTGTAATCAACCTTCTCTGTTTTGCCAAGGTTAGCTTGATCCATTAACCATTCCCAATCTTGGCGTGCTTTTTTATCGCGGTCGAGCCATAAACGTTTGAGAATGAAATTTTCCATGAATCTTACTCCTTACCTGGCGGGAATGCTTTTAATAAAATAGCAGAAACGGCATATAGAATTCCTAATACTAGGAAAACTCCACCCATCCCTAAAGCCATTAATTCGAAAGCTTGTGTTAAATGTTCTGCATTAATATTCATCGTTTTCCTCCTTTTCCTTCTATATTATTACATGAAGAATGATAATAATAATCCACCAGCAATAACTGAAGCGATTTGTCCAGAAACGTTAGCTCCAACAGCGTACATTAAGATGAAGTTTTGAGGATCTTCGTCTGTCGCCATTTTTTGGATAACACGACTTGACATTGGGAATGCAGAGATACCTGCAGCTCCAATCATTGGGTTGATCTTGTTTTTACGGAATAAGTTCAAGATCTTAGCAAACACAACACCACCGATTGAGTCCATGATGAAGGCTACTAAACCGAACAAGATGATCATTAATGTTTGAACATTTAAGAATAATTCAGCTTGCATTTTAACTGAGATTGTAATCCCTAATAGAATAGAAACAATGTTTACTAATTCGTTTTGAGCCGCTTGAGATAAGTTATCTAAAACGCCACATTCACGTAATAAGTTACCAAACATTAAGAAACCAACAAGTGGTAATGAAATTGGAGCAATGAAACCTGCCACAATTGTGATAATGATTGGGAACAAGATTTTAGTTAATTTAGATACGCCTGAAGCGTGGTATGTCATACGAATACGACGTTCTGCTTTTGTTGTAACCATCTTGATAGCGATTGGTTGGATAATCGGAACAAGAGCCATGTATGAGTAGGCCGCAACCGTAATCGCTCCAAGTAATTGAGGTGCTAATTGGTTCGCAACGAAGATTGATGTAGGACCGTCAGCCGCACCGATGATACCGATTGAAGCTGCTTCACGAATGTCAAATCCGAATAATACAGCTACAACGACTACGAAGAAAATACCGAATTGAGCTGCCGCACCGAATAATAACATGAATGGGTTTTGTAATAATGGACCGAAGTCGATCATCGCACCGATACCGATGAAGATTAATAATGGGAATAATTCAGTTTCGATACCGATTTCGAATAAGATTTGTAGGACCCCATGTTGTTGTTGTCCACCTACGATTTGGTCTAGAACCCCAGTTCCAGGGAAGTTTACTAAGATTGTACCTAATCCCATTGGTACTAATAATGTTGGTTCGTACTCTTTTTTAATCCCTAAGTACATTAATAGGGCACCGATAGCCATCATGATACCTTGGCCCAAAGTAAATGACGTTAGATTTTGAACTAATGTTTCCACTGTTTCACTCCTTGAATGTTATTAAAATTAGTTGATTGTGATTAAAGCGTCTCCTGGGTTAACCACTTGACCTTCTTTAACGTGAATTCCTGCTACAACCCCTGCTTTAGCTGCAACGATTTCGTTTTCCATTTTCATTGCTTCTAAAATCATTAATGGTTGGTTTTCAGTAACTGTGTCCCCTACGTTTACTAAAATACGTAAGATGTTACCAGGCATTGGAGATGGCATTGCGTCTGCGCCAGCTGGTGTTGCTGCTACAGGAGCTGCTGGCGCTGCTTCTACTGCTGGTGCAGCAGGTGCCGCTGGAGCTGCAACTGGTGCTACAGGAGCGGGTGTCGCAACTGCTCCGATTTCTTCCATTTCTACTTGGTACTCTTGACCGTCTACTTTGATTTTGAATTTACGTAACATATCGTAACATTCCTCCTAAAATAAATTATGATTTGCGTTTTTGGTAGATTTCTTTAACAGCCCATTGACTGTCACTTGATTCACCTGCAGCAATCGCTGAGGCAATAACCGAGATAATCTTGGTTTCTGGGTTGCGTTTAAGGACGCGTTTAACCACAAATTGGCTTTCTGGATAATCTGAGGCCGCAATCGCAGCTGCAATGATTGAGACGTGCTTAGCTTCTTCTGCTTCTACCGGTACAAAAGCTTCTAATTTTTCCCATTCAGATTCTGGTTGTGCAGACTTTGTCGATGCGTGTTCCGTTGCTTCAGAGTTCTTCTTGCCAAATAATCGTTGGAGAATTCCCATTCCTTCACTCCCTTCCCAACATAATCTACATGCAATTATTATACAGAAAACAGCGTCATACCTAAACTAGAAACAGGGTTTTCCCCTGTTCTTTTGGTGTTTTATTATAAATAGGATATAAATGTTATGCTCAATTTGTCACATCAAACTGTTCTTTTATTGTTTTTCGATATGAAATCACTATCTTTTTTATTAAATATTGTTTAAGATATCGCTATAAGTAAACGAATTCATTTTTACAAAAATGGGTTCGTGGAGCTCCCTTTCAGGTTTTAGCGACTGAAGGATTCTCCAACTATAAAAAAACAAATTTTTTTAACAAAGAAAGGAAGATATGATGGTTATCACAATTGCAGCTTATATTATGATGGCAATTTTCATGTACGTTATCATGAAGAAAAAAATGTCACCATTTACAGCTTTAGTATTAATTCCATTAGTTTTCGCAATTATTTTAGTTGCTACAGGTCAAGTCCAAGACGCTAACATCGGTACATTAATTCGCCAAGGGTTATTCGGGAATAACTCAAAAGATAAATTAACAGCGATGAAAGGAACTGCTGAAACAGGGGTTATGCTTCTATTCGCAATCCTTTACTTCTCTACAATGTTAGACGCTGGATTATTCGATCCAATCACTAACAAAATGATCCGCTTCGCTAAAGGCGATCCAATGAAAGTATTGATGGCTACTGCTATCGTAGCTGCTGCCGTATCATTAAACGGTGACGGAACAACAACTACATTAATCTGCTGCTCAGCTTTCGTGCCAATTTACAAAAAATTAGACATGAAATTAATGAACTTAGGGGTTCTTGTTATCTTACAAAACACTATCATGAACTTATTACCATGGGGCGGACCTACTGCTCGTGCGATGTCAGTTCTTGGTGTAGAAGCAGATATCCTAGGTTACTTAGCGCCAGGTATGATTCTTTCAGTACTTTACGTAATCTTCGTTGTTGCTCGCTCAATGGGTAAAAAAGAACGTGCTCGTTTAGGTATCCAAGAATTATCTGAAGAAGAATTAAACGAATTGACTACAATTTCTGATCCTGAAGTATTAGAAAAACGTCGTCCACAAAACTTCGTAATCAACGCTATCTTAACAATCGTATTAATCGGTTGGTTAGTTGCTGGTTCATTCATCGATGCAATCGAAGTTAAACCAGTTGTATTATTCTTAGTTGGTACAGGTTTAGCCTTAATGATCAACTACCCAGACTTAAAAGCTCAATCTAAACGTATTGGGGACAACGCTGGGGATGCTGTACAAGTAGTATTACTAGTATTCGGTGCCGGAGTATTCATGGGATTATTCCAAGGAACTGGAATGGCAACAGCTCTAACACAAAGTATCGTTCAAGTTATCCCTCAACAATTAGCAGGATTCTGGTCATTAATCATCGCGATTATCTCAGTACCTGGTACATTCTTCTTAACAAACGACGGATTCTACTACGGAGTATTAATTCCATTCGCTGAAATCGGACGTCAATACGGATTTACTGATATGCAAATGGCATTAGCTTCATTAATGGGTCAAGCATTCCACTTATTAAGCCCATTAGTAGCGTTCATCTACTTACTATTACGTCTAACAGGATTAGACATGGGTGAATGGCAAAAAGAATCAGCTAAATACGCAGCTGTTATCTTCGTAATCTTCGTTGTAACAATCGTATTAATGGGTCACATGCCATTATACTTACCACAATAATCAAACAATTGAATTTGTGAAAAAGACTTGTTTAGGCCTAGCCTAACAAGTCTTTTTTTGTGCATTTTAACGCCTTATCGTTTATACTATCTCTAATGTTTACAATAATTTCCAGGAGGCTACTATGTCAGCGATTATCCAAGCGGTAAAGAAAAATTTAGATATTACCCAAAACAAACCTCTTAAAATTTCGCTCTACGAAGCATTTCGTAAAACGATTATCTTAGGAGAAATCCCTGCAGGTACCCGTATTAACGAAAAAGAATTCTCGACTGAGTTAAACATCAGCCGTACACCCATTCGCTACGCTCTCAATGAATTAACAAAAGAGCACCTAGTAGAGCATATTCCTAAGATTGGCGTCATCGTAAAAGGAATTTCGATTAAAGACGCGCATGAAATCTACGAAATTAGAAAATCACTCGACACATTGGCAACCATCAATGCGATGAAACTTATGACGAAAGAAGACTTTCAAGAGTTGAACGGCATCCTCGAAGAATGCGAACGTCTCAACAACGAAGACAGAGTCGACGAAGTGCTTGCGAACTTCACGACCTTCAATGATTTCATCTACGAAAAATGCCAAATGACACGACTTAGAGAAATCGTATTTGAGTTGCGTACATACGTGATCTACTTCCGCGACTTATCAATTCGTTCATCAGAACGCCGTACAAAAGCGCTCGAGGAACATAGACTCATCTATCGCGGGATGCTCAATAACGATGTGGAACAAATTACACTCATTACACACGAGCATTTAGACCGCTCATTACAATTTATTTTGAAACAAATGGAGAAATTACACATTGATTAATCCTGAGTTTTTAGCACAAGCGGCTACAGACGCCCTTCTACAAGAAGTAAATCTCGCGCCAAAACCAGGCCTCGTGGATCCAATTTCTACCGGCGCTCATAAGGACATGACAAAGGATACCTTCTATCAAAGTATCGAAGCGCTTCGTCCTTATTTACTGGCCTACGCCGAAGCAGGAAAACGCCACAACGGCATTCCACTCGACTTATTTAACGAGCTTCGCGCCCTTGGAAAACAAGCCGAAGACGCGATGATGGCCGCCACCAACAATATCAACACTCATAAAGGAGCCAACTTTTCCTTTGCCCTCGTCTTAGGGGCTACCGCTCATACGAATGGCAACATTCCAGAAGCCTTGCACTACTGCAACCTAATGACGCGCCACCTCATCGAAGTGGATTTTGCCAACCTCGACCAAAAAGAGCACCTCTCTTACGGGGAAAAACTCTACGTTGAACATGGCATCACAGGCATTCGAGGCGAAGCAGCAACAGGCTACCCAAGCCTTGCAAAAGCCCTCGACTATTACAACACACTAGACACGCACACACCACGTCACCGCGACTTACTCCTTCTTCTGTATCTAATGACCTTTGTTGAAGACGGAAACCTTATTCACCGCGGCGGAATCGATGCGTATAAACAAGTGCAACAAGAAGCACAACAATTATTTGAAGAAGCACAAACCCTCACAGAAGCTGAGCTAGCAAACCGACTCGAAGACTACGACAATGTCCTTATCGAGCGTAACCTCAGCCCTGGAGGCAGCGCAGACCTACTCTCGCTCACCTTCTTCTGTCATAAAATACAACAAAACGGATGAATCCTCATCCGTTTTTTCTTTACCCATTTTTCAGCACACACTTCATGCTCTTAGTTTCCGGCACTCTACGACTTAACCTCTTTCTCGAGCACACACTTCATATTCTCCCCTCCCTGCGCCAGAGAACTCAGCATGCACATGTCTTGTCGTCTTCTCTTTTTCAAGAAAGGATTAACCTTTTTATTTATGCTTTCCCCCTGAGGCCTGATATTCAGAGAAATCTCGGATTCTATAATAGCAGTAATGGGGAATCGTATTAAATGTGAATTAGCAGGAGTAGTCCACTCCTGGACGTACTCCTGCTTTGAAGCTTTAAAGGTGAGAGACCCTAGGCTCGAACCGGTACCCCATTACCGCTATTATGAAGATATCCGAGTATTTTGAAGAATATCGGGCCGAAGGCCCATGGTTTTAAATGAATATAAATAAAAAAGAGTTAACGCAGTTTGCGTTAACCCTTTCTGTTAGCTTTTATTTAATAAGAGCAAGTGCGGCTTGCACGTGTGCAATGCTGCGTTCTCTTCCAAGCAATTCGATCGTCTTGCCGATCTCCGGCCCGTGTGTTTGTCCACTCGTAGCCACACGAATTGGCATAAACAAGTTTTTACCCTTCACGCCAGTTTCCTTTTGAACTTCCTTGATTGCTGCAAGAATACTTGGTTCATCGAATGTTTCCATTGATTCTAATTTCGCAACAAAAGCGTTCAATACTGTTGGAACTGTTTCGCCTTGAAGAACTTCTTTAGCTTGTTCATTTTCCACTTCGAAATCTTTTCTGAAGAATAGCGCTGATAACTCAACGATTTCATTCATGTAGCTCATTTGGTCGTGGTATAAAGACACTAATTTCACTAACCATGCATGTTCTTCAGGAGAAACTTCTTCTTTCACAACACCTGCTTCTTTTAATTGAGCAATCGCCATTTCAGCTACTTCTTCTAATGGAGTTTTCTTCACGTATGTGTTGTTAATCCATTCTAGTTTCTTAGGATCGAAAGCGGCTGGTGATTTACCAAGACGTTTTTCATCGAAGATTTCGATGAATTCTTCACGGCTGAAGATTTCGTGTTCACCTTGAGGAGACCATCCTAGAAGCGCGATAAAGTTGAACATCGCTTCTGGTAAGTACCCTAAGTCTTTATATTGTTCGATGAATTGTAGGATTGATTCATCACGTTTCGATAATTTCTTACCTGTTTCTGTATTAATGATTAATGTCATATGACCAAAACGTGGTGGTACCCAACCGAATGCTTCGTAAATCATTAATTGTTTTGGAGTATTCGCAATGTGGTCATCTCCACGTAAAACGTGAGTGATTTCCATGAAGTGGTCATCCACTGCTACTGCGAAGTTGTAAGTTGGCATTCCGTCACGTTTCAAGATAACGAAGTCCCCACCGACACTTGTAGATTCGAATGAGATTTCGCCTTTAACGATATCATCGAATACGTAAGTTCCTTGTTTTGGAACACGGAAACGAACAACAGGAGTGCGTCCTTCTGCTTCAAAAGCGTCACGTTGCTCTTGAGTTAAGTGAGCGTGTTGGCCACTGTAATGAGGCATTTCGCCACGAGCACGTTGCGCTTCACGTTCTGCTTCCAATTCTTCCTCTGTCATGTAGCATTTATACGCTTTATCTTCAGCAAGTAATTGCTCGATAAGTGGATTATAAATGTGTTCACGTTCTGATTGACGGTATGGACCGTATTTGCCAGGTTTGTCTGGACCTTCATCCCAATCCATTCCAAGCCATGTTAAGTTTTCTAATTGGCTTTCTTCACCGTGTTCAAGATTTCTCTTGCGGTCAGTATCCTCGATACGGATGATGAACTCTCCACCATAATGTCTCGCGAATAAATAGTTAAATAGAGCTGTACGGGCATTCCCGATGTGTAAGTGCCCTGTTGGACTTGGTGCATAACGTACACGCACTTTATCTGTCATTGTAAAACTTCCTTTCTTTTGTCATCCTTCTTATTGTAAAACTTTTCCATGGGGATTTCCATGATTAATTTACAAGTCTTCTAAAATATATTTAAAATCTTTTTCTTCGAGCTTTTGAATGAGAATCACTCCGTCGCCCAGTGGAAGTAAAGTTGATTTTAATGTTGGGTCACTTTGAACCAAATCAAGGAACATATTGAGGCGGCGATGAATTTTACGCACACGTCTTGGGCGCTCCATCACGTCTTCTAAAATCGTTCCTCCTTGGAAAATATCGTCCACCATTAGCACACCACCCACTTCAAGCACGTCAATACAATATGGGAAGAACTCGATGTATTTAGCTTTGGCGCTATCCATAAATAGGAAATCGTATTTTCCTTGTTCCAATGTAGGTAAAATATCTGCCGCATCGCCTTCCAGTTGTGTGATACGGTCGGCCAACCCTAGTCTTTCAAAGTTGGCTTTGGCACGGCTGTACATCAATTCGTAGCGGTCAATGGTCGTGACTTTCGCTTGTGGTGAAGCTGTTGCCATCAAACTCGCTGAGAATCCGACTGCCGTTCCAATCTCTAAAATATTTTTTGGTTGATACAATCCAACAATAAAATCTAGAAACACAGCTGTTTCATGAGGAATAATTGGAATTCCTAATTCATTGGCTGTATTTTCTAACTCACCCAAGTCCCCCGGAAAACGGCGTTGACTTGAACGCATGTACTCGACCAGTTCCGGTTTGACAACTGGTCTGTGCATCATTTCGTTTAACATAAATTCTCCTTTGATTAGAATCCGCCACCGCCGGATCCTCCACCACTACCACCGCTCGATCCGCCAGAGAATCCTCCGCCGAACCCACCAGAGTTGCTGCTTCCGTTCACAGCAGTATTCGCAGTGTTATACGAGCTTGAAAAAGTACTATTAAAATCAGAAACAGGATAGTAAATCGTTCCGTTTTGAGTTGAATAGAACACACTGTTTGGTAATTGGTCTGGTATTAATTTTTTCAACACTTTAATCACGTGTTCAGCCACGCCTAAAGAGATGGCATAAACAAGGAAGTGATCCCACAGTTGAATACTTGGTAAATCTTCGATCCGCTTCATTGGTGAGAGATCTTTTAGCATTTGTTTAAAGGCTTGCCATTTACGATAACGTAATTCTCCTTTAAGAGAACGACGGTTGGCAAAAATTCCTGTCCCGATAAGCGTTAATGGTCCAGCGACAAGGAGTACGCCTCCAACAGTCCACAATAAATAATTTATATTCTTCGTTAAGAAGGCTGCACCAATCGTTAAAGCACCGATGATGACAAGCAAGCATCCTGGGAAGCCGCTACGTCCTTGAGGTTCGTCTTTATCGAAACGTGTAACGCGGTATTTCTCAGCCGCCGTATCGACAGCACCTATCCATTTTTGACACTCGTTGTAGTAAGTCGTTGAATGATTTTTCGCATACTTCTTCACTTGTTCGAGTTCAATCGTTGTGTCTGAACCGCCCACCACTTCAAAGAGGATATGAAGGGCTATTTTTTCATGACGAAGCATTTCTTTCGTATCGTCCACAAGCGTAATCGTATATGGCTCTGTATCGGATAACGTCAAGACTTTCTTACGAACAAGATCCATGATTGTCGCACTAAAGTCGGTCATATCTGTTTTTCCATAAACCGCCTGATTCATGACTGCTGGAGTAATATCTTCAGGAAGTTCATAGAGATGGTCTGGGATATGTTGTACCTGAGCTAGACGCTTACGGTTCGCAAAGAATCCTGTCACAAAGGCATAAATCATATTTAAGACTAGGAGCACCCAACCGGCAATCATTCCGAAGAATCCCAAATTTCTAACATTCTTCTCGTCATTAATGAGTTTTTCCTCTTCGGCTACGATGCGGTCAAACGCTTTTTCGTTTTTCACATTCGTATTGGCAAAAGTCAATGTTTGCGGGAAAAGCATATGCACTTCCACAAAGTCTCCGCTTTTGTTTTCAGGAGCTGTGAGTGTTACCGAACGATAGTCGCTCGCGATTTGTACATTCCCGTTTTGGCCTGCGCCATGTCCCCATGCACGAAGCGTTTCCTTTGAAGCTGTTCCAGGGATATTCACCTTCACCGTAATATTGTGTTGGTCGATTTCCCACTCTTTTCCGACTACTTTTCGGTTTAATTCGGCCGTATCCAAGTAGTTCGTAATGAGTTTTGGAATCGTATATTGGAAAGTCACTTTTAATTTCGAGTTCGAGAATGGGAAAAATACTTTGAACTGAATCTTCGAACCGCTATCCGTTAATTGATACGTTCCCTTTTTCCCAGAATTCTCCTGGTTCATTAACAGACGCCCTTCGCTTGTTTCTAAATACGCATTGACATCGGTTGGTTTCCCAAAACCAGAGTAATCCAAGTTGTAGAAGACCCCATTATACGCACCATCCGATTGGAAGGTAATGGTTTCGAAGAACTGAACGTCCCCATTTTCTAAAATATTTGCTTCGATATCATACTTATCAACGACTAAACTTCTCGCATCAACCGTAGTACCGAGTCCCAAAAAGGCAACTAATCCTAATAAAAACGTGATAATCCAACGTTTCATTTGTTTCATATGCTCACCTCTATAAAAGAAGTGTGCGATGACTGCCGACTTCCACGAAGCACTTCGCCGTCACCGTCACACAGATTGTTTTCGTTTCTTACATTACTGATCCGACAATATTTAATTTCTTCTTCAAGTAGAATTTACCAGCAAGAGCCGCAGCCCCGATGAGTAAGTACCACTCGTAACTCATCACAATGTTAATCACTGATGGGATGTATTGTTGACTTAACACCACTAAGATTAACCAAGCAACCATCGCAACCGTACTTACCACTAAGTAACGGATATAACCGCGTTGACCTTTTGGATTGTCAAATTTAGGTGCGTTTTTAGAAATCGCAAGCATGACAAATGCCCCTGCGATAAAGTTGATGATTAGTGTGAAGAGTCCCATTGGTTGCGTATCTGAACTTGGGTTTAACATCAACATCACTCCTGTAACAAGAGCGAATAATCCGCCGACTAAAAGTCCTCCGTCAACGGCGATTTGCCAGTCTGGCGATTTTGCATCTGGGTCTTTTACTGGCCCAGCTACGATTGATTGAACGCGTTCTGTTACCGTACCGAACAATTGACGAGCAGTCACACCCGCTTTTTGTTTTTCAACGATTTCTGGAAGCATTACTGATAATTCTTTTTCGACTTGCGCTTCGTCAAATCCAGCTTCTTTCAATGCGCGTTCTAATTGATAGATGTATTGTTCATTTTTATTTGTTAATTCTGCTTTTAGAGAGTCTACTGACACTACTACTTCTTCTTGTACGTTTTGTTCTGACATGCTACAATCCTCCGATAACCTTATACATTAAATCTAAAGAGCATTACGTCGCCATCTTGCACGACATATTCTTTACCTTCTTGACGAACTTTTCCGTTTTCTTTTGCAGCCGTCATACTACCGTATTCCAGTAGGTCTGCGTAGGCTACAGTTTCGGCACGGATAAATCCACGTTCGAAGTCTGAGTGGATGATTCCCGCACATTGCGGAGCTTTCATGCCGCGGCGGAATGTCCACGCGCGCACTTCTTGTTCACCCGCTGTAAAGTAAGTCGCTAATCCTAATAAGTGGTATGCTTTTTGGATTAAGATATCTAACCCTGAGATTTCGATACCCATTTCTTCTAAGAAGGCTTGTTTCTCTTCTTCCTCTAATTCGGCTACCTCTTCTTCGATTTTCGCACAGATGACTACGACTTCTGCATCTTCTTTTGCAGCATAGTCTTCTACTAATTGCACATATTGGTTATGGCCGCCTTCCATCACGTCATCTTCAGAGATGTTTGCGATGTAAAGCATTGGTTTTGTTGTTAAAAGGAATAAGCCTTTCACGATTGGAAGTTCTTCGTCTGTGAATTCAATCGTACGTGCTAATTTTCCTTCTTCTAACACAGGTTTGATTTTTTCTAAGACTGCAAGTTCTGCAACCGCGTCTTTATCTTTTGTTTTCGCAATTTTTGCCACACGAGCGATACGTTTGTCCACTGACTCAAGGTCGGCCAACACTAACTCTAGGTTAATTGTTTCGATATCGGCGATTGGGTCAACTTTCCCAGCCACGTGTGTAATATTTTCGTCTTCAAAACAACGAACTACTTGGCAAATCGCATCTACTTGACGGATATGGCTTAAAAATTTGTTTCCAAGACCTTCCCCGCGGCTTGCCCCTTTCACGATTCCCGCGATATCTGTAAATTCAAATGTCGTTGGGACAGTTTTCTTTGGTTTCACTAATTCTGTTAGTTTTTGTAAACGAAGGTCTGGTACTTCTACCACTCCGACGTTTGGGTCAATCGTCGCAAACGGATAGTTCGCTGCTTCGACCCCTGCTTTTGTAATTGCATTAAATAATGTTGACTTCCCAACGTTTGGTAAGCCGACGATTCCAGCTGTTAAGGCCATTTGTCACACTCTTTCTTTATTTGTTTTCTTCGGCCGCTACTACAGTGACCTTTTTCATCTTCTTCTCGAATTCCCGTCTTGGCATTAGGACCATTTGACCACAGTGATCACACTTGATACGAATGTCCATCCCCATACGGATGATTTCCCAGGAATTCGTTTGGCACGCATGCGGCTTTTTCATTTCCACATGATCGTGTAATTGATACGTTGTTCCTGCTTTCATACAGACTCCTTTTTAATCGTCTAATTCGATTTCTAATACTTCTAAAATACGTGTTAAATCCTTTTGAGAAAGGTATTCAATCTCGATTTTTCCACGTTCGCCTTTTTCGACGATTTGCACGCTTGTTCCGAATTTATCCATTAAGCGTTCTTCAGATTCAATGATATACATAGATTTCTTCGGTTTCGCTGCTTTTTTAACAACCTTTTTGACTGGTTCATTAATCGATTGAACAAGTTGCTCCAAAGCACGAACCGTTAACCCTTCCTTCACCGCTTTTTTAGCGACCGGCAAGATTTTCGTTTGGTCTTTTAATCCAAGCAATGTACGTGCATGTCCTGAGGTTAACTCTCCGCTTTGAACGAGTTCTTG
>CALJSD010000078.1 GCA_937976325.1 uncultured Carnobacterium sp. | reverse complement strand
TCTTTGATTTGTAGCGTAGCTTCTAGTATATTGTTCATATGGTCATCATCCTTTTGTATTAGGTTTAGCGATTTTAATATAACGGATGTTGGCCTTTTTGTATACACTAAAATAGGGTTGTGGAAAATTTCCATCAACCCTAGAAATTATAGAACCAAATAAACGCATTTAAAAAAACTAGCAGAAAAACTGCTAGTTTTTTTGTATCTAATAAAAGTAGTACATATCAAACGAGATGTTAAATTTAGTCATTTTTTACGTAATAGGTTGTTCTTCCTTTTCCATATCGATTAATATAGCCCTCTTCGACGAGTTTTTTCAGCATATTTTCAACGGTTGCTTTACCTATACTTGGAACTAATTCCATGATATCTGATTTAGTAAACTTGCCCAATTTTTTATTGACTGCTTTTCTAACCAGTTCAATAGAAGGGAGCTTTTCATCTACATAGTCAACTCTCTCTTCAAAATCAATATAAGCTGCTAATATTGTTCTTAGAATATATTTTATAAAAGGAGTCACATCTTCTTGACCTTCATACCAATTCAAACCACTTTTTCTTAAAGATGAATAATACCCGTCTTTATTTTGCTCAATTTTACTTTCTAAACTAATGTACTTACCAATCACATACCCTTGTCTATATAGAAGAAGTGTCGTTAACAATCGACTCATTCGACCATTTCCATCATTAAATGGATGTATACAAAGAAAATCATGGATAAATATCGGTATTAACAACAACGAATCTACTTCATGTTTATCCAAAGCTTTATCAAGCTCTCTACAAATGTCTTCAATTGCTTTCGGTGTCTCATATGGAGGTAATGGCTTAAATATTTCTATAACATTACCATTTTGATCCTGTTCAACGATAGAATTTTGAGTGTTTTTATATCTTCCTCCAATTCCTTTTTCACTATATTTATACAATTCTCTGTGGAGTTGTAAAATATAATTGCTATTGATAGGAATATACTCATAACTTTCATGTATCGTATTTAAGACGTCCCTATATCCTAAAATTTCTTCCTCGTCTCTGTTTCTCGGTGTTGTTTTCTGAGCCATTAACTCCTTAATTCTCGTTGTTGTCGTGACAATTCCTTCTATTTTGTTAGAATCTTCCACACTTTGAACTTTAGCAATTTCTACCAATTTATCTAAAACAGTAGGTTTTTGTTCCAAAAACAGCTCTTGTTTACCCTTATGTTCATGAATTTTTGTTAGAAGATTAACCACTTCAACATCCCATTGACTTCGTGATAATTTTTCATAATCAAAAACTTTCATTCGCCTACCTCCTTCTTTTTTTCCTAATTATACCTCTTTTTTAGGCGATTTAAAAGTAGTTAGGCGATTCTGTCTTACTTCATTTTCGCCTAATATTGCCTAATTTTTAGGCGATTTAAAAATAAGTTAGGCGATTCTATCCACCTCCAAACACCTCTCCCCTCCCTCCGCTGCGGGATTCCAAATGCAATATTGCACTCACGATTCGTCTATTAAATTAACCCTATTTTCATTGCCATTATACTCGCTTCTTAAAAAGCACAAGAAAAGATGACGGAGAAACCTGCGGATGTTATACAAACCGTAACGTGTTTAGCATTACATGCGAATTAGTTGGCGTTGGAATTTATTCCTTACGCCAACTTTGAGGCTGTAAAGGTGAGAGACTCTTCGAGGCTCGAACCGGTGCAACGCTACGGTATGTATAACGAATATCCGCAAGGGTTCGTAGTCATCTTTTCGGACCGTTGGTCCTCTTGACCATATGAGATGTTACGAGTATAATGGCCCTTATGAAAAAAACAGCGATTAACTTAACAGACGGACCGATTTTGCGGTCTATTATTGCATTTGCAATCCCAATTATAATTTCAAACATATTCCAGCAACTCTACAACACCGCCGACATCATGATTGTCGGGCGATTCCTTGGACAGGATGCCCTTGCTGCAGTTGGAGCTACAGCCGCCATCTTTGAACTCATCGTTGGCTTCTCGCTCGGGGTCGGTAACGGGATGGGCGTTATTATCGCACGCTATTACGGGGCCAATAACCATCGTCTCTTGAAACGTGCCGTTGGAGCAACTCTTGTCATCGGAGCCTTTCTCAGTCTCATTGTGGCCATTATCGGAAGTTTCGGCATGTATCCTCTCCTTCAGTTCCTTGGAACACCTGAGAGTATCATCGACCAGTCGTATGAGTATATCTCGATTGTCGTGATCGGTATTGCCGTGACCTTCGCATATAACCTCTGTGCAGGTCTGCTTCGTGCAGTCGGCGACAGCCAGGCGGCACTCTACTTCCTGATTTTCTCAGCGGTCGTGAACGTGTTTTTAGACATCTTACTCATCACAACGTTCAACATGGGTGTTGCGGCAGCTGCCATTGCGACGATTATCGCACAAGGCTTATCGGCCGTCCTCTGCTTTATTTATATTAAAAAACGCGCCAGCTTCTTGATTCCAGCAAAGAGTGATTTCGTACGCGACGACGAATTATACATGGACTTACTCAGCCAAGGACTAGCCATGGGACTCATGTCGTCCATCGTATCGATTGGATCCGTGATGCTTCAATCTTCTATCAACGCACTCGGACCAGTCATCATCAGCGCGCAAACATCAGCACGACGCATCTTCGCGTTCTCGACACTCCCATTCGCGGCGATTGCGGCAGCGATGACGACCTTCACTTCGCAAAACTTTGGGGCAAACAAACCGCACCGTATCGCGAAAGGCATTCGTCAAGGAAGTCTCGTAGCGTTCGGCTGGGCGATTCTGGTATGCATCTTCTTGTTCTTTGCAAGTCCTGCGTTAAATGAACTCATCTCTGGTTCAAGCGACCCAGTACTTCTAGACAACGCGGCGCTTTACAACCGTATCGGATCAGCGTTTTATATTCCTCTTGCGCTTCTATTGATTTTACGAAATAGTTTGCAAGGGCTAGGGCAAAAGGTGACGCCATTGGTTTCGAGCTTTATTGAGTTGGTGGGGAAAGTGCTTTTTGTCATCTTCATCATTCCGCACACTGGCTATCTTGGAGTTATTTTCTCTGAGCCGATTATCTGGTGTTTGATGGCGATCTATCTTTCATACGCCTTCTTACGTCATCCGCTTATTAAAGAAGTAAGGCATGAAATATTTTAATAGAAAAGAGACAAAATAATACCCTCGGTTTCTTCATAGTGTTGATGGTAAGGACACCGGGCTGAGCTTAAATCTCAGCCCTACCAAGCTTCAAACTGACTCTACGGGTCTTACCCTAGAGTCAGTAATTCACATTGGTTGTTCTTCCTTACCATTCACACTATAGAACCGAGGGATTTTTGTCTCTTTTCAGCGCTTCTTACTCTGAGAGATGACGCAAAAAGGCTAATTGTGCTCTTTACTTCAGATAATCGGTACAGAGGCAAACTTCAAGTTAGCCAGCGCTTCAAAAGGATACTGTCATAGAAGGAATGCTACTGGAAGATTTTTAGGTGTTGTTGGATTTCTTTTTGGAAATCCACAACACCTCTTTTTTTACCAAAATTTTGGCGTATAATGAAGGTGACAACATAGAAAGCGGTGATGAGATGGGACAAATTACAGATCAATTAAGACAGACGTTTGTGGAGGTGTACGGCACGGAGCCGGAGGCGAGCTTTTTTGCTCCGGGGCGCGTGAATTTAATCGGGGAACATACCGACTATAATGGCGGGCACGTTTTTCCTTGCGCGATTACGCTGGGGACTTATGCGTGGGTGAAGCCACGGTCGGACAAGAGGCTCCGTCTCTATTCGGACAATTTTCCGAAGGATGGTATACGCGAGCTCGATATGACCGACTTGGCTTACAGGGGCAGTGACTCGTGGGCGAACTATGTCAAGGGCGTTTTCGTGTACTTGGCGGACCTCGGTTTCGCTTTTCCGCACGGCATGGACATCGCATTTTACGGAAACATCCCGAACGGCTCGGGCCTCTCATCGTCAGCCTCATTCGAGCTGCTCGTGGGCGTCATCGCTCGCAAAGTATATACTCTAGACATCGACACGCTGGGTCTTGTGAAGGTTGGGAAACGTGTGGAAAATGACTTCATTGGTGTGAATTCCGGCATCATGGACCAGTTCGCTGTAGGGATGGGCAAGAAGGAACACGCCATCTTCCTCGACTGTGCAACGCTGGAGTATGAACTCGTTCCTGTTAAACTCGGCGACTATCGTATCGTGATTATGAACACGAATAAACGCCGCGAACTGGCCGATTCGAAATACAACGAACGCTTTGCCGAAACACGTATTGCCTTGAAGGAACTACAAGAACACGTAGCTATCGAAAGTCTGGGAGAACTCACTATCGATCAGTTCGATGAGTTGAAGCATCACCTATCCAGCGAACTCTTTGTGAAACGTGCTCGTCATGCCGTTAGTGAAAACGAACGGACAGTGCTTGCGACACGTGTCTTAAAAGAAGGCGACCTCGCCCACTTCGGACAACTGATGAACGAGAGCCATCTCTCTACTGAACTCGACTACGAAGTAACCGGCAAGGAACTCGACACGCTGGTGCATACCGCTTGGGAACAAGCAGGCGTTCTTGGCGCTCGTATGACAGGTGCGGGATTTGGCGGCTGTGCCATCGCGTTGGTGCATAAGGATCATATCGATGCCTTTAAAGCTAACGTTGCCAAAGTTTATACTGAAGAGATTGGCTACGCTCCAAGCTTCTACATTGCGGAGATTGCGGACGGGGCACATTAAAACACATAGAAAAAGAGCATTGGACCATCCAATGCTCTTTTTGAGGTATTTATTATCTACACCTTCACTATAGCATACTTCTTTTTATAATCAAGTAAATTAGTGGACACTTCCCTACTTTTCCTAGCAATAGTATAATGAACCTGAGAAGACGGAAAGCGGTGATGAGAGATGAGCAATTATTTAAAATTAAATCAAGATAGATGGAATAATGTAAACAACGACTATACCGAGCCAGTGACACATGAAGAATTAGAAGAAGCTAAGAAACATCCAATTTCTGTTGCATTAACGGTTGGAAAAAAAGTTCCAAAAGAATGGTTTGAAAAAGCTAGCGGGAAAAAGATATTAGGATTAGCTTGCGGTGGTGGTCAGCAGGGGCCCGTTTTTGCCGCAAAAGGTTATGACGTCACCATAATGGATTTTTCGACATCTCAATTACAAAAAGATGAGATGGTGGCTAAAAGAGAAGGCCTAACAATACATACCGTTCAAGCCGATATGACAAAACCATTCCCATTTGAAGATGAAACCTTTGATATTATTTTTAATCCCGTTTCGAATGTCTATATAGAAGATTTAGAAAACATGTATAAAGAAGCCTCTCGAGTATTGAAAAAAGGTGGCTTGTTAATGGTCGGGTTTATGAATCCTTGGATATACATGTATGACGCTGACGTTGTATGGGACCAACCCGATGAGGAATTACTGTTAAAGTTCTCCATCCCTTTTAATTCAAAAGAGCTTGAAGAGGAAGGCAAAATCACTATCAATCCAGAATACGGATATGAATTCAGCCACACCTTAGAAGCCCAGATTAGAGGCCAACTGAAAAACGGTCTTGCGATGATTGATTTTTATGAATCGTGCGATAAAAGACATCGATTATCACAATTTGGCAACGATTATATCGCTACACTCTGCGTTAAACTGTAATGTGATAGAATATACTCGCACACATTGAGTAAACAAAAAGAAAAGAGCATTGGATGGTCAAGATCCAATGCTCTTTCTGGCTTTAGTGATTGAAATATTCACTATATATTTTCTTGCTCCTTGAATATACCATAAATTTCTTTAATGTCCAAGGTAAAAGGAAGCCTTCGGTCTTTTTTATTATTTTTGAACCGACACAACTTCGAGCTCGCCGTTTTCGTTCTGAAGAACTTTAAACATAATCTCGTCACCTTCTTTTGGCCCATCTGGATGCTTCGAGTCCATCAAGAGCGTGCCGAAGCATTGGTTGCCTTCCACGCGCGAGATGCGGACCCATAAGCGTTCGGGATCCTTCGTCTTGTCTTCGTAGTAGAAAGCTACGCCAAAGTCATCAGGATGCTCGCGGCGGCGGAATCGGTCGAGTCCTTGGAACGAGCGTGTCTCTTCTTTTTCTTTGCTCTTTGTGTCATAGACTTCCGCAATGACGCGTCTTGCACGGTCTACGATATACGGATCCACTTCAATCCATCTCATCGAACAGAACTCGCAGTCATCGAGGTTCGCTAGACGAATGAGATACATCGTCTCTTCTGGAATGAGGCGCATGTCGAGCGTTGTTTCGCCTTCTTTTGCGATCCATAGCGGTTGGAACGAAACACCGGCCTCTTCGTCGATATATCCGTAGAGGACGAGCCCCGTGTCGCCAGCCTTCGCTACTTCTGGCATCACGTCTTCGATGAGAGAAGCACAGCGAACGTAGACGAGTTG
>CALJSD010000077.1 GCA_937976325.1 uncultured Carnobacterium sp. | reverse complement strand
TAAGGCAACGGACTTTGACTCCGTCATTCGTTGGTTCGAATCCAGCTACCCCAGTTTTTTTTATATAGAAATGGCGGTATAGCCAAGTGGTAAGGCAGAGGTCTGCAAAACCTTTATCATCGGTTCAAATCCGTTTACCGCCTTTATATGCCGGCGTGGCGGAATTGGCAGACGCGCTGGACTCAAAATCCAGTGCCCGCGAGGGCGTGCCGGTTCGACCCCGGCCGCCGGTATACGCGTAACGACAAGGTTTTTAAGGCCTTGTCTTTTTTTGTTTTGAACTTTATAGATGCTAAAAGTTACTAGAAATTTCTATAATAATCAATTTATGGGGCATTCTTATTTAGTAAAATAAATGAATCAACTTTAAAAATCATACAGGAGGATATTATGTTATCCACAATTCAAAATACAGCAATATCAATTCTTTTTTATTTTTTAGTAGTCCTCTTGTCTTATGGGCTATATCATTTACTGAAAAAATGGATTAAGTCAGAAGAATACTTAAAAATAGCAAGGGATATCTTTAAGACAATTTTCTTTTTAGCGATTCTTGTAATTTTTCAAATATGCACTTCTATGTCTTTAGTGCTTGATTTGCCACTTCTTATCATATATGGAGTAATAGCAATCGTTTTTCTTTTAGTATTGACTAAAAAAGAGAACAATGAATTTGCTTTACATACAAAGGTTTCTGCTATTCTATTGACACCAATTGTTGAGGAAGTGATTTGTAGAGAGATTGCTTATAATCCTGAAAATCTCGTCTTTTCATTTATTCTTGGAACAATTATTTTTATTGTTTTTCATTTTGCATTTGATGTTAAAAGTATTATTTATTTTTTCTGTATAGCTTGTCTGCTATTTGGTTTAAAGATGCAATCTGGTTCCGTTTTGAATCCGATTTTACTACATTCGATGTTCAATTTCGTAGTAATCTTTAGAAAGTAAGGAAGTTCAACTAACTGAGCTTCCTTTTTTATATGCTATTAGTGACACTACAGCGTGTATCGTTTATAATGGAAGGGATAATAGAAATAATTTTGTTTATTTCAAACTTAAGGAGGTAAGTATGCGAATCGGTATATTTACAGATACGTACTTTCCACAAGTGAGTGGAGTTGCGACTTCAATACGTGTATTAAAAGAGGATTTAGAAAGACAAGGGCATAAGGTAATCATCTTTACGACAACAGATCCAAAGGTGACGGAACCAGAAGAGAATATTATTCGATTAGGTAGTATTCCGTTCTTCGCGTTCAAGGATCGTCGTGTGGCGATTCAAGGGCTAGGAAAAGCTTACCGAATTGCAAAAGAAAACGAGCTGGATATTATTCATACGCAGACAGAGTTTAGTCTTGGGCTGGCAGGTAAATTAATTGCTGCGATGTTGAAGATTCCAACGATTCATACGTACCATACTATGTATGAGAAATATTTACACTATATTGCAAAAGGAAAAGTGCTACGTCCAAGTCACGTGGCGTATATCTCTAAAGCGTTTTGTAACCAAACAAGTGGAGTGGTTGCTCCAAGTCAAATGACAAAAGATAAGCTGATTGAATATGGAGTGCTTCAGGAAGTTCGAGTGATTCCAACGGGAGTCGTTGTACCTCCTCAAGAACCAGAAGTAGCCAATGCTTTAAGAAGTGAGCTTGGCTATTCAGACGATGAAGTGGTGTTATTATCACTTAGCCGTTTATCTCAAGAAAAAAATATCGCTGCAGTGATTGCTGCATTACCAGCTATCGTAGCAAGTAAGCCAAATGTACGCTTATGTATTGCTGGTGGCGGGCCTGAAAGAGGGAAACTTGAAGCGCAAGTGGCAGAACTTGGCATGAACGATTTTGTTCAATTTGTGGGCGAAATCAAAAACGAAATGGTTTATAAGTATTATCAAATGGCGGACCTTTACGTGAACGCATCTGAATCTGAAAGCCAAGGGTTAACTTACCTAGAGGCACTTGTTAATCGCGTTCCAGTCATCGCTAAGAAGAACGATTACTTAAGTAGCCTGATTACTGCAGACGCTTTAGGAATGTTATTTGAAACAGATGCAGATATAGCGGATTGTGTTTTAGGGTATATTGAAAACCAATTAGGCAATGAAGCAGAAGTATCAGCACTCCAAGACCAATTGTTATCAGAAATTTCTTCTGAAACATTTGGTGAAAGAATTGTCGATTTCTACAATGCTGCGATTAACGGCTATCAATGGAATCAAGAACATTCACATAATATTATGAACCTCATGAAATTCTTACGTTTATCAACAAGTGAGTTAAGGGATGAAGAACATGAAAATTAATACAGTTGGATTTATCGGAACAGGCGTGATGGGGAAATCCATGATTCGCCATTTACTTAAAAAATATAATGTCGTAGTGTACAACCGTACGAAGGAAAGAGCGTTAGACCTTCTAGAAGAGGGAGCAACTTGGGCAGATACGCCTACAGAAGTTGCGAATCTTACGGATGTGGTGTTAACAATCGTTGGTTATCCTAAAGATGTGGAAGAAGTTTACTTTGGTGACCAAGGAATCTTCAAGTCTACGAAAGAACATCTTGTGGTAGTGGACCTTACAACAAGTACACCAACACTTGCAAAACGTATCGCAGAAGAAGCAGGCGCTCGCTCATGGGAAGCCCTTGATGCTCCTGTATCAGGCGGCGACCTTGGTGCGAAAAATGGAACTCTTTCTACAATGGTTGGTGGAACAGAGGAAACATTAGAAAAAGTATATCCAGTATTAGATTGCTTCTCTAAGACGATTACACTTCAAGGAACTGCTGGCGCTGGGCAACATACGAAAATGGCCAACCAAATCATGATTGCAGGAACGATGACAGGCTTAACAGAAATGCTCGTTTATGCCAAAGCTGCAGGCTTAGACATGGACAAGGTATTACAAACAGTCGGTGCAGGAAGTGCGGCAAACTGGTCACTTTCAAATTACGGACCTCGTATTTTAAAAGAAGATTATTCACCAGGGTTCTTTGCAAAACATTTCTTAAAAGACTTAGGAATCGCGCTGGATGAAGCAGAGAGAATGCGTCTATTTTTACCAGCAACATTACAAGCGAAAAAACTCTACGAAACGCTTTGTGATGATGGTTTTGCAGACGATGGAACTCAAGCTTTAATCAAATTATATTGGAACCTACCAAATGAATAAAAAACTCTTAAATAGAGTGGTTATTCTTACTATCAGAGATGGGTTTTATGGTAGAATAGTGAAAGAAAGTTTGAAAGGGGTAGTAATGATATGAAACCTTCACAATTGGTGGCAATTGTCCAACGTTTACAAACAATGGCGGCACAAGATTCAGACATCGAGGTGCGTCGCTTCGAAAAAGATGGCGTTGAAAAAGCTATCGTTACTTTTAATCAAGAAACAAGTAGTTTTGAATTAGTAGATGTAGAAACAAATCAAACATTCCAATTTGATGATATTGATTTAGTGACAATTGAAATTTTTGAAATGTTACAAGATTAAAATAATAACTGTGAGTAAAGCCACGGCGCAGAGTGTCTGTGCTGTGGCTTTTCAATATATTAGATGAGGATTGAAATAGATGAAAATTGCGTTATTAGGATTTGGAACAGTCGGTAGTGGTGTATACAATATTTTAAAGAAAAATGCATCAAAATTAGAACGCGTTCTTCCAGAAGAAATTGAAATTAAGACAGCGTTAGTTCGTGAACCAGAAGCGATGGTCCAAACGGATGTGGTATTTACAAACAATATTAATGACATCGTTCACGACCCTGAAATTGAATTAGTGGTTGAAGTGATGGGTGGTATTACAACGGCTTATGAATATGTGAGAGCTTGTTTACTCGCTAAAAAATCTGTTGTTACAGCCAATAAAAATCTGATTGCCGTTCACGGAGTTGAATTAACAACACTAGCTAAACTTGAAGACGTGTACTTGTACTATGAAGCAAGTGTCGGCGGTGGAATTCCTGTTCTTCGTCCGATGGTGCAACATTTTGAAACAAATGATGTTGAATCGATTGTTGGTATCGTTAACGGAACAACAAACTTCATTTTAAGCTCTATGGAAAAAGAAGGACTCAGCTACGAAGCAGCATTAAAGATTGCTCAAGAAAAAGGATTTGCTGAAGCGGATCCTACAAGCGACGTAGAAGGTCACGATGCAGCTTATAAATTAATGATTTTAACGCGTTTAGCTTACGGTGTGAACGTGACTTTTGAAGAAGTTGCTAAAACAGGAATTTCTGGAGTCACGACTGCTCACATGAAAATGGCTTCTGAGAATGGATATGCGATTAAACTTCTAGCCAAAGCTCTTAGCGATGGCGAAAAAGTTTCGCTTGAAGTGGCACCGACTTTCGTACCAGCAAATCATTTATTAGCGCAAGTTCATTATGAAAACAATGCGATTTCTGTGACAGGAAATGCAGTGGATGAAGTTCTATTTTACGGAAAAGGAGCAGGATCACTTCCAACAGCAACAAGTGTCTTAGCTGACGTGGTGGAGGTACTTCGTCGCAAAGTTAATGGTAGTGCGGTGGAAACATTTGGTCGTGTAGACAGTCCATTAGTGGAATTCAGTCCAGAGGCTGCGACAAGTTCTTATTTCGTATATGGAAAAGGAAACTTGGAAGAAGCTCCGTTCAATGGAGAAATTGTAACAAACAACCAAGGTGAATTCGGAGTTCGCTATACAGCTTTAACAGCTAGTGAGTTAGCTAAAGTGAAAGAAGCTTTTGCTCATCTAAATGAAGTCGCTATTTATCCAATCTTGGAGGAAGCATAATGGCATTAACAATTAAAGTTCCAGCAACTTCAGCCAATATCGGACTAGGCTTCGATTCGCTTGGGATTGCAGTGAATTTATATTTAACACTTCACGTGGAAGAGCCTTCTAGCGAATGGGTAATTACACATCCGTTTGGAGAAGAAATTCCTACAAATGAAGAAAACTTAATTATCGAGACGGCTTTAAAAGTTTGCCCAACATTAGCACCGCATAAACTCGTATGTGAAAGCGAGATTCCTCTAACAAGAGGGCTTGGAAGTAGTTCAAGCGCGATTGTTGCTGGAATCGAATTAGCTAATGTATTAGGCAACTTACAGTTAACAAACGACGAGAAAGTAAAATGGGCAACTCTTTTCGAAGGACATCCTGACAATGTTGCACCAGCAATCTTAGGAGGCGTCGTAGTCGCTACTTATGATCACCACACGCAAGAAGTGTTAACGGTTCATAAAAATGTGGAAGCTCCGATTGCAATGGTCGCAGTGATTCCAAACGTCCAATTATCAACGAAGAAGAGCCGTGGCGTACTACCAAGTTCGCTAGCATACGGTGAGGCAGTGGAAGCAAGTAGCCGTAGTAATGTATTAGTAGCTGGATTAATGATGGAAGATTGGAAAGTCATTTCATCAATTGTCGAAAAAGACTTGTTCCATGAAACGTATCGTTCAACACTAGTTCCTTGGATGGAAGAGGTTCGTACGATTACAAAAAATGAAGGCCTTGATACATGCGGAACTTACTTAAGTGGAGCAGGCCCAACGGTGATGACATTTGTTCATAAAGAACAAGTCGATCGTTTTGTACAAACATTAGAAAAGTATTTAGAAACAACGCTGAAAGATTGCACGATTCGTGTGCTCGAAATTGATGCACAGGGCGTTTACGTAAAGTAGAAGGAGAACTATGGCACTATTCAAACCAACGTGGTTTAAAAAGACCTTTCAAGAGATTACCATTCCTTTCTTACAAGAGAATGGAATCGAGGTTGTCTTAACCGATTTAGATAATACGCTAATTGGCTGGGACGAAAAAGAAATCGATGAAAACTTACTTGCCTGGGTACGTTCATTAAAAGAAGCAGGCATCAAGATTGTTCTTGTATCGAATAATAATGAACATCGTATCAAAGATGCTGCTGAAAAGTTGGATGTCCCATATGTGTATCCTGGCTTGAAGCCACTGCACAAGGGATTCAAATCGGCACAACAATTACTGGATTTTGATAAATCGAAGACAGTAATGGTAGGGGACCAATTATTGACAGATATTCTAGGAGCGAATACATTTGGAGTTAGAACCATTATTGTAAAACCTAGAAAAGAGAGCGATGCTTGGAAAACAAAAATCAATCGTTTCTTTGAAAAAGGAATTTTTGTAGTGACACAAGGTGTGTCTTATCATAAGAAATGGGAGGAGGATTAATCATGGAACAGTATGTATGTATTGGATGTGGAGCAACAATCCAAACGGAAGATCCAAAAGGAACGGGGTACACACCGCAAAGTGCATTAAATAAAATGCTGGAAAGTGAAGGCCCTCTCTATTGCCAACGTTGTTTTAGACTCCGTAATTATAATGAGTTGCAACCGGCATCTCTAACAGACGATGACTTCTTAAAGATGTTAAGTAGTATTGCTGATGAAGATGCGCTAGTTGTGTTTGTAGTAGACTTATTCGATTTATACGGAAGTATGATTTCCGGATTGAAACGTTTTGTGGGGGATAATCCTATTCTATTCGTAGCCAACAAGGTGGACTTATATCCAAAATCGGTGAACCGCAATCGTCTAAAAGCATGGATTGAACGTCATGCAAAAGAGTACGGCATTAAACCAGTCGACACCCTTCTTGTGAGTGGGCATAAACGTATTCAAATTGACGAGTTATTAGAGAATATTAACGAGTACCGTAAAGGTAAGGATGCGTATGTCGTAGGAGTAACGAATGTAGGGAAATCAACACTGATTAATAAGTTGATTCAAAGTATTGGTGAAACAGGCGAAGTGATTACGACGTCTCAATATCCAGGAACAACTCTTGGACAAATCGATATTCCATTTGATGAACATTCTTCATTAGTGGATACACCAGGGATTATTCACCGTCATCAAATTACGCACTATTTAGCGGAAAAAGAAATGAAGAAAGTCTTGCCGCAAAAAGAGTTACAACCAAAGACTTTCCAATTAAATAGCGAGCAAACAATTTTTATCGGTGGCTTGATTCGTGTTGATTACGAACAAGGAGAACGAAATTCATTTACCTTCTATACACCGCAAACAATCGACTTGCATCGCACGAAGTTGGAGAAGGCGACAGAGTTTTATTCAAAACATGCAGGAACGCTTCTAACACCGCCAACAGGAGACAATATGAAGTTGTATCCAAAATTAGTGAAGAAGACATTTACGATTAAAGAGAAAACGGACTTAGTGATTGCAGGCCTTGGGTGGGTAACGATTCAAAAACCAGGTACCGTATCTGTATGGAGTCCAAAAGAAGTTGACGTGATTCAACGTCAATCGATTATTTAAAGAAAGGAGAGCTTTCATGGAATTAAAAGGGAAAGAAAGACAGTTCTTCAAAAAAAAAGCACATGCGTTGAAGCCGATCTTCCAAATCGGGAAAGGCGGACTTAGCGAAGAGATGATTCATCAAATTCAAAACGCCGTTGAGAAACGCGAATTGATTAAAGTGACTTTATTACAAAACACATTAGAGGAACCACAAGAAGCTGCCGAAACGATTGCAGAGGCGACTGGAAGTACCATCATTCAAGTGATTGGACATACAATTGTGTTATATAAAGAAGCACGTAATCCAAAACATAGAGATCTTTCAGTACGATTTGCAGAATTCAAAAAAAGAGGTCGATAGACGATGGTTGCTGAACTCAATATTTTTTCTGAGACATTAAACAAAACTGAAAAATTCGGTGAAGAAATGCCGGTAGAACGCGTCGGGCTTATCGGTGGTAGTTTTAATCCGCCACATATTGCGCATTTAATTATGGCTGAACAAGCGCGTGTGCAATTAGGATTAGACAAGGTGTATTTTTTACCGAGTCATATTCCGCCGCATGTGGATGAGAAAAAGACCATTGATGCGAGTACTCGTGTGGAGATGACACGTCTTGCAATTCAAGATAATATTTATTTTGATATCGAGACGATTGAACTCGAGCGTAATGAGAAGAGTTATACGTATGATACGATCCAGCTCTTAAAGAGACAAAATCCGAATACGGAATATTACTTTATCATCGGTGGAGACATGGTGGATTATTTACCGACGTGGCACCGTGTGGATGAATTAGTTCATGAAGTACAATTTGTCGGAGTTGAACGTCCAGGATACGAAAAAGAAACACCGTATCCAGTGCTATGGATTACTGCTCCAAAAATGGATATTAGTTCGACACAAATCCGCAAAAATGTTCTATTCCAACAAAGTATTAAATATTTGGTACCAGAATTAGTGGAAGCCTATATCGCAGAAAAGGGGTTGTATTTAGAATGAGCGAAGTACAAAGCTTTGAACCTTATACAACAATGACAAGAGAAGAGTTGTTGTCTCATGTCCAGTCAAATATGAGCGACAAGAGATATCAACACTGTTTGCGTGTCGAACGAAAAATATTAGAATTAGCAAAACTTTACGGCGTCGATGAAAAAGCAGCTTCGTTTGTGGGATTAGCACATGATTATGCTAAAGAAATCCCAGTGGACAAACAACAAGCTCTCGCCAAAGAAATCGGACTTCCTGAAATCTATCACCATGAAGGTTCTGAAATCCTGCATGGACCTATTGGAGCGTACTTG
>CALJSD010000076.1 GCA_937976325.1 uncultured Carnobacterium sp. | reverse complement strand
GAGGCTTCTGCGAATCAGTCGATTGCGGATGCGATGGCCATTTACGCGCGAAAAAGAGGCGAAATCTATGAGCGCACGAGTCCAGCGACGCAGCGTGAGTACTATGATTTAGCCGTTCCAGACCAGCTCTTCCAATATGCGACGGTCTCTGGCAAGAAGGCGAACTTCAAGTGGGGAGGGCTGACCTTCCAATCAGGAGGCGTCCCTTATGAAATCGTGGAGTGTTATGTGTCTGAATCAGGGACGACGGTCATCGTATTTGCCAAAAATGAAGGCATCAATGTCGTGTTAATCGGCGAGAAAGAGCCAGAGACGAAGACGAACGCGGATGGAACGATCAAGTCGAGCGTTGTGAACCTCGAACCGTACAATAACGAAACATTATCAAACGTACTGTGGTAAGACAGGAGAAGAAGAATGACAGAAGTACAACAACTCGAACAACTAATGAATGAGATGCTGCCGGGATTGCAGCTCTTTGCTAGAGACATCAACCTAACGCCGGAAGAAGCGGCGAAGTTCCAGGTGGGGCAGATCGTGCGTAACGCGGCCTTTACCGACGCGACGAGCCGGGTGGGCGGCATGGTGACAACGCACCGTTTCAGCATTTTATCCAACCACCTCTTTGACTTGACGAAGGCGGAGCATGGCACGAACTGGGGGCTACACGTGGCTAACCGCGACAGCCACTTCAAGGTGCTGGACATTTACGAGCATGAAGGGAAGACGCAGATTCTCCTCTTGCATTTGCCGGACGATTATCGTTGGAAATGGATGGAGCATGTGAATCTGGATCTGCCGGTGGACATCGTGGCCGATAGCAGAGAGCGTTTCGCCTCCAAGGCCCACGCCGAACCGATTCCAGAGGTGACAAGTCCGGAGTGGCTTGACCGATGCGGTTTTGCGCCAGGACTCGACATCAAAGGCGAACTCTTCCCAAATGAAATCCCAATCGCAAGTCAGATGCAAAAAGTAAAAGACGCTTCTTTCCGTAGCTTCTACCATCAACTCGTCTACGTCCGCTGCGCAGCGCTAATCGAAGACGTGATGCCAGAAATTGCCAAGGCCGGCGACACGGGGCTTGTCCTCTACGGATATATCGACGAAGAGGCTGGCGTTTCGTTCCAACCGCTA
>CALJSD010000075.1 GCA_937976325.1 uncultured Carnobacterium sp. | reverse complement strand
AGCGTCTAAGTAACAAGCCGCAAGACGTCCAAGACCACCATTTCCAAGACCTGGATCTGGTTCCATATTGTAAATTTCATCAAGTGAAAAATCATGTTCACTCAAGAACTCTTTTGCTTCTTTTTCAATGCCTAAATTGAATAAGTTATTGCGGAGCGTACGTCCCACTAGGAATTCCATTGACATATAATACGCACGTTTTTGGCGAGTTTGTTTTAATGTTTGTTCATAGCTGAATTTCTTTTCCATTAAAATATCACGTACAGATCTCATCATTGCTTCGTATACTTGTCGTTTACTTGCGTTTGAGATGGTTACACCAAATTGGTTCTTTAATGAAGTTTCTACACGACTTGTTAAGCTTTTTACGACCATTCTAGATCCTCCTCATTCTTTACACGACTTCGTGGTATAAATCCAAGTATTTCTTGGCTGATTGTTCCCAGCTAACGTCTTTTTGTAAATTATTCTTGATGATTTGATTCCATTCGTCAGGTGATTGATAGAAACATGTTACAGCGCGGTAAATTGCATCCATCATATCGCCTGCTTGGAAGCTTTCAAATGTAAATCCATTCCCTTCTGCGCCTGTGAACGGAATGACTGTATCACGTAGGCCACCAACACGGTGAACTACAGGAACTGTACCATAACGCATTGAGATGAGTTGTGATAATCCGCATGGTTCTGTCTTAGACGGCATTAAGAATAGATCACTAGCCGCATAGATTTTTGCAGACATTTCATTCGAGAATAATAAAATACTACGGACACGATCATGTCTGTAATGTTCTAGCGAACGTAAAGCACTCTCATAATGAGCATCCCCTGTCCCAAGAATCACTAATTGTGCTCCTGTTTTAAGGATTTCTTCACTTGCTTGTAAAATTAAGTCAATTCCTTTTTGATGAGTGAGGCGTGTTACCATTCCGATTAAAGGAATATCCGCATTTACTTCTAAGTCCATCTCTTTTTGGAACGCTAATTTATTTTGTACTTTATCTTCGAATGTTTCTAGATCGTAGTTGACAGGAATGACTGGATCTGTTTTCGGATTAAACTTAACGATATCAATTCCATTTAAGATTCCTCTTAATTTTCCTTGTTCAACAGTTAAAATCTTGTCGAGTCCAT
>CALJSD010000074.1 GCA_937976325.1 uncultured Carnobacterium sp. | reverse complement strand
TTTCGGAGGTCAAGGATTCTCTGGAAGTTATACAGGTGGATTCGAAGATATTTTCGATACATTCTTTGGTGGCGGCGCTGGTCGTCGTGGAAATCGTGCCAATATGCCACGTCAAGGGGCAGATTTACAATATGTCATGGACTTAACATTTGAAGAAGCGATTTTTGGTAAAGAAGAAGTGATTCATTACCATCGTAATGCAGAATGTGAAACTTGTCATGGTACGGGGGCAAAACCTGGTACAGATCCTGTGACATGTTCTAAATGTCATGGTGCAGGTGTGATCAATGTTGAAAGAGCAACACCATTTGGTAGAATGATGTCTCAAACAACGTGTGATGTCTGTGGAGGTACTGGACAAGAAATCAAAGGAAAATGTGAGACTTGTCATGGTCACAAACATGTAGAAGAAACGCATAAAGTGAAAGTAAAAGTCCCAGCCGGTGTAGAAAATGGAAACCAAATGCCATTACGTGGACAAGGGGAAGCTGGAGTTAACGACGGCCCTTATGGTGACTTATATGTAATTTTCCGTGTTGGTAAGAGCGATACGTTTGAACGTGAAGGGGCAGATATTTTCTATGAACTTCCAATCAACTTTGCTCAAGCTGCATTAGGAGATGAAGTGGATGTTCCAACTGTTCACGGTAAGGTGAAATTAAAAGTTCCTGCGGGAACTCAATCTGGTACGGTTCTTCGTTTAAGAGGAAAAGGTGCGCCTAGACTTCGTGGTGGCGGCATGGGTGATCAGCATGTAACGGTACGTGTTGTAACGCCTAAGCATTTAACGGACAAACAACGTGAGGCGATGCAGATTTTCGGAAAAGAAGCGGGTACTCATGTTGAGGGCGAAGGTAATTTCTTCGATAAAATGAAGGATGCGTTTAAGGACAGTTTTAAATAATACAATTTTTCGAATGACTTCCTAACATAGTAGTATTTGGGCGGCAGCAGCCTCGTGGAACGAGTCTCATGCCTAAACTTTGAGCCTAAGGTCTCAAAGTTTCCTGTAAGATAAGCCGAACAGGCTTATCTTACCCATACTACTATAGGAAGTCTTCTTGTTTTACGTGACCTAATGAGAGTCCGTATATAATCGAATGACTTCCTTTCTGAGTATACTATTAAAGGAAGTCTTTTTTTTCATTCGTTTGGATAATTTTTTCACAAAGATATTGTATTTCCTTAAAAAATCCATATAATTAGAATTAGAAGGAGGGTAGCGTTTTCAAACGTTATTTTAGAATTACGAAGCAAGAGGATGATTAGGGGGAGTTAATAATGAAATGGTGTAAAAATGTGAAATTTATTTTATTAGCATTACTTGTCTGTTCAGTTGCTCTGTTATCAGGTTGTTTCAATAGTCATTCAGAAGTGAAAAAATATGCTATAAATCCTGAAGTAGAACTAAAAGTTGATTCTGAAAACGATGAGAGTGATGAATTATTACTTGAACGTGATGGAGAAATAGATACAGCTTATTTAGAAAGAGCTAAGCAAGTATTTTTAGTAGACTATCCCAAAGATGAAAAAGAACAATTAGTTGGTAAGACGATAACAATACGTGAACCATATTCTCTTTATAAGTCAGAGGATATGGGGAGTAGAAAAAATTT
>CALJSD010000073.1 GCA_937976325.1 uncultured Carnobacterium sp. | reverse complement strand
AGAAAGAAGAATGGGAAGAATGCTTTAAGAAAGCGAAGAAGAAAGTACAAGATACTGACTGGGAAGATAAAACTCGTAGAACAGCGGGAAATATCTCTTCATGGGCTGCAAAATTCGCAGACTCAATTGTGACAGCGGTGGGATCAGTTATTCAAAATACAGAAGTGAACATGCCTTACTTAGAAGCCAAAAACGGCAAAAAAGTACCGTATCATTTCCATCAAGTGATTGATGATGCGAGTATTCTCGATTTCAAAGTGGCCAACGGAATTGTTCGTGTGAAAACAGTCCCTGGCAACACAATGACGATTGAAGGAAATTGCCGCGTGGCTGCGCAAGACGAAGAGTTCTTCGATGCAGAAGGATTTGTTCGTGACCGCGTGAAGGTTGGCGTAGACGATGATAAGATTGTCATCAAGAGTGTCAGCAAGCGCGTATACTGCGACTGGACGATTTCACTTCCACAAAAGGTGTATGATTATGTAGCCATCAAAGGGTTGAATACAACCATTCATTTGAAAGAGTTAGAAGGAAAAGATTACTACTTCGAAGTGGATAATGGAGATATTCGTTTGAAGGACGTCAAAGGGGTACTCCTTGAAGCCGAAACTGTGAACGGAAATCTTAAATACGAACACCTCGAATTCAAAGATATCGTGTCTGAAACGGTAAACGGGAATATCTATCTCGATGGTAAGTTCCTTGGTACAAAACTAGAAGCCGTGACAGGGAATATTAAAGTAGCGGTGGCACATCCTGAAACGAAAAAAGTAGACGTTGAAACAGTGAACGGAAATATTAAGATCGAAGTTGCTGAAGAAGTAGGGCTTGAAGCCGAAATTGAAACATCTCTTGGTTCGATTCGCTTTGATGAAACCGTCTTCGAAGTGATTCGACAAACGAAGGATTTAGCCGAAAGAAGTGCATTGATTCGTAAACATAAAGACTCAATGCCGCGAGTAGTCGCAGAAACTACAACTGGAAATATACAAGTAAATCAGCTACAATCAGATTCAAGTAGCAAGAAAGAAGGATAAACAAAATGAAAAAATTAAGACGCTCAAGAAAGAACAGAGTTGTTTGTGGGGTTATGGGCGGTATTGCAGAATACTTCGATGTAGATCCAACAATTGTACGTGTGCTGTTTATTATTTGTAGTTTCTCAGGTTTCCCTATCATCCTTTACATCTTACTTGCTATCATTATTCCAGAAGAAAGCACTGGGTATTATCGTGACAATAGACGCAGAAATACTTACTATTACACTTCTGGAAGCTCTCGCCCGCGTAAAACGGCGCGCCGCGTAGAGGAAGATGATGACGACGATTGGAGTGATTTTTAGTGTCAATTACTAAAAAGATTGCCATTAACACATTAGGGTTCTTGGTGATTGCGTGGTTTGTACCACAATTTTACGTTACGAACTGGGTAGCAGCGCTTGTTGCAAGTATCGTTCTCGCGGTACTAAACCTATTCGTTAAACCGATTTTATTCCTTTTAACATTACCAGTAACGATTGTAACGTTTGGATGCTTTAGCTTCGTGTTAAATGCGATGATGTTAAGCTTAACATCATGGTTTGTAGGACCTGGATTTACTTTTGAGAGTCCATTCATTACCTTAGTGGTGAGCGTTCTGTTAACGATTTTCCAACGCTTTGTTGAAAATCTAGTAGACTAAAGCAGTTGAAAGATACCCGATTTTATTTAACGATGGATCGATAGTGTATTTGAATTTAGGGAAGGAATTAACTTAAAGATGAAAATAGCTATATTAGGGCTTGGAGTTATAGGGACAACATATGCCTATGCTTTTCAAAAAGCTGGTCATCAAGTCGAACATATCTTAAGAGAAGCAAAACGTAAAGAAGCGCCAGATAGTTTAACTGTCGATTTGTTGGATGGACGCTATAACTCTAAAGGAGAAGTTAAGCAGGATACTTATACTGTTCAAGTCGCTAATCCAGGTACAGAATATGATTTTATCTTTCTAAGTGTACGTAACGGTCTGATAAAAGAAGCTGTGAAAACCTTGAAAGAAAATGATATCAGAGGGACATTAGTTTTTTTCTGTAATTTCTGGAACTCTAGAGAAGAGGTTGAAGAGTGGGCGGATGGATATAACTATATCATCGCGTTCCCAACAGCAGGAGGATATATGGAGGCCGGCCATCTGGAAGGCGTCTTGTTTGATCATCTGATGCTGGAAAGTGAGAGAAACGCACAGATTCCAAATTATGTGGAATTAATATCACTTTTCACTTCTGCAGATTTGAAGTGTGAGATTCCCCATGACATGATTGAGTGGATTTGGATTCACATGGCGATTAATTCTGGTGTTACATCGACTGCTGCGCGTTCAGGTAATTTAGATGATCCGCAACAATTAGCTTTGAATTTAATGAATAATTCTTCAGAATTATCTTTAGCAATAAAAACTATTCGAGAAGCTCTGAAAGTTGTCGAAGCTCGTGGTGTGAATTTGAAGTTGTATAAGTCAGAAATATTACCGTATAAAATTCCTATTTGGATTGCTAGTAGAGCGATGAAAATTATGTTTGCTAAGAATGAGTTAACAAGAAAAATCATGACTCTTCATAATGACAAACAGGATATTCTTTATTGCTGTGAAAGTGTTTATCAGACTGGCCGTGAATTAGGTGTGAATATGCCTTTGATGGAGTCCAATTTGACTAGAATAGGAATTTCAACAAAATGATAATAATAAATAGTGCACCTTTAGTAAGAGTTAAAACATTAATTTCAAATCTTACTAAAGGTGCCTATTTTATATCATAAGATAGTTGTGAATTAAGCAAAAAAAGATTCCGTAAATTTTCTACGGAATCTTTTAATTTCAATTAGTATTTCACAACCATTAATTGGCCGTTATTGTATTCTGCTAGGAATACATCTGAAACATCTTGAATATCTTGGGCAGCCAGTTGTTCAGTGACCCAATCTTCTGTTTTGTCGATGACTTCTAAAACATTTTGTTGAATGACACCATCTGTAATGATTGGATATTTTGGATTTTCTTCTCCAGATTTTGTCAGGATGAGTTGACCATTTTGCTCTAAAATCGCACTTTTTACATCGCGAATAGAGAAGACTCCTTGTGAACGTAATTTAAAAGCAACTTCTTGAGCCGTTAGACCAGCTAAACGCACATTTTCAACATCAATTTTCCCATGTTTAATTAATTGTAAAGGTTCACCGTCAAGCATCTTCTTCACTGTACGATTATTTGTTTTTACCCAGCGAAGGGTTAGTACTAACGCAAACCAAATTAATAAGATGATGCAGTATTGTAAGATGGTAATGGATGGATTATAAATCACACCCCCGAGAATTCCCCCGAGTACATAGTTTTGTATTTGGTCACTTGCAGATGTAGGGGCGAGGTTTCCTTTCCCAGTGTAGTTGATCACAACAATTAATGATAATAGTCCAAGTGCAAGTTTGATTGCGACATCGATATATGAAAGATTCAACTTATTCAGCCTCCTTAATCGTCACTTTTGGATTTTGCAATTCCATTTTTTCGAGTAGGTAATGTTCCGGGCTATCGCCTGTTAATACTCGATAGAATTGATCGCCAACTTTGACGATGGCTCCATCCTTTGCGGCTTCAGTATTAATATAGACATCTTCTTTATTAACGTGTAAATCCTCCGCAATAGTTTCAACGAAGCGAAGTGCTCCAGAATATTGGTTTTCTGAATTTTTAGAGTTCTGTAAGTCAGAAATCTTAGAACCAGCAAGAATTAAGATACCAATGACGGCGATTAATGCTAATTCGCGAAATTTTGTATCTTGTTTATTTTTAAAATAACGATATAAGGCAATTGCTAAAACGGCAATGACGAAGAGTATTAGTCCTAATTGAATATAATCAATTTGTTGAACTTTACTTCTTAAAAATTCATATGAATAAAATATCATGTTTTTCCTCCTATTCAGAAACTTAGGCTATTATATAAAATTCTATAAAATATTCAAGTAGGTTGCTCAATTTTTTTAAAAAAATATTTTTTAGATTATTTTGCAGAATGAACAGAAGTTTAATAAATTCTAAAAGCATACAAGAAAGCGCTCAAATATGGTATAGTAGAAGGGTATAAAGAAATGAGGGATAATATGAAAAGTGTTACGGTTAGAGAATTAATCAAGAATATTCATTTAAAACCTATTTATGGTGAGGAGTATCTTGACCGCCCAATCGTTACGAGTGAAATTTCAAGACCAGGATTAGAATTAGCAGGATTTTTAAATTTCTATCCATCGGAACGTATTCAGTTATTAGGGCGTACAGAAACTTCTTTTGTGGCATCTATGGATGAAGGAATTCGCTTAGAAGTGATGGAACGTCTTTGTAAACCAGAGACACCATGTTTTATTATTTCAAGAAAACTAGAACCGCCAAAAGAATTAGTGGAAGCTGCTGCAAAAGCGCAAATTCCAATCTTACAAGCAACTTCGAAGACAACACAAGTATCAAGTAGTGTCACAAACTTCTTAGAAGGAAGATTGGCGGAGCGTTCTTCGGTACACGGTGTATTACTCGATGTATTCGGAATTGGTCTGTTGATTACAGGTGAAAGTGGCGTCGGTAAATCTGAAACGGCGTTAGAGCTTGTGCAAAAAGGACACCGTCTTGTTGCGGATGACCGAGTAGAATTGTATCAATACGACGAATTAACATTAATCGGGGAAGCACCAGAAATCTTGAACAACTTAATCGAAATCCGCGGTGTTGGTATTGTGGATGTAATGACGCTCTTTGGTGCAGGGGCCATCCTTGATTCGAAACAAGTCGATTTAGTGGTTCATCTTGAAAACTGGACACCTGATAAGAGATATGACCGTTTAGGTGGATATATGGAAAATGTTGAATTGTTGGGTGTTGAGGTTCCGAAAATCCGCATCCCAGTGAAGACTGGTCGTAACGTTTCGATTATCTTAGAAGTGGCATGTATGAATTTCCGTGCGAAGAAAATGGGATTCGATGCAACAGAAAGCTTCACGAATCGTTTAACACAATTAATTGCAGAAAATAAAGAAGTTTAGAGGTTAGTTACATGAATGTTTTAGAAATGGTTTCGGCCATTAATCCGATTGCGTTTGAAATCGGTGGATTACAAGTACGTTGGTATGGGATTATTATTGCTTTTGCAATTTATTTAGCAACAACATTGGCGGATAAAGAAGCCACTCGTAAAGGGTATCGAAAAGAATTTATTATCGATTTAGTATTTTGGGCTGTGCCTCTTGGGTTCGTGGGTGCGCGATTATACTATATTCTATTTGAATGGCAGTACTACTTAGCAAATCCTGGTGAAATCATCCAAATTTGGCATGGAGGAATAGCCATCTACGGTGGTGTCATTGCCGGTGCAGCAACTGTCTACTGGTTTGCGAAAAAGGAAAAAGTATCGTTTGCCTTACTTTTAGACATCTTGGCACCTGTCGTTTTACTCGCACAAGCGATTGGACGCTGGGGAAACTTCACAAACCAAGAAGCGCATGGGGAAGCTGTAACGCGTGCATTCCTAGAAGGCTTGCATTTACCAACTTTTATTATTGAACAAATGCATATCGATGGTGTTTATTACCATCCAACTTTCTTATATGAATCACTTTGGTCTTTTGTCGGCGTATTAATTTTATTCTACCTACGCAGACGTAAAGGTATAAAGGTGGGAGAAATCATGGCGGGATACCTAATTTGGTATTCATTAGGACGCTTCTTTATCGAAGGGATGCGTACGGATAGCCTCTGGATGTTTGGTATTATCCGAATCTCGCAATTAGTCTCAATTGTGTTATTCTTATTAGGCATCGCTATTATCGTGGTGAGAAGACGTAGAGTTCCAGCTGTGCCAGATTATGTATCGATTGACGATCCACAATCTCCAGCATTGTTTGGAAAAGCGTAAAGGAGAATTACTATGAAAAAAGTAGCTATTTTAGGAGCAGGTTCATGGGGGACAGCACTGGCAATGGTGCTCGCAGAAAACCATCATGAAGCTCGCTTGTGGGGAAATAACGAAGCGCAAATTCAAGAAATTAATGAGCGTCATACGAATGAACATTACCTTCCAGGAGTGTTTCTGGACCCAGCTATTCGAGGTTATTTAGATTTAGCCGAAGCCGTGAAAGGTGTGGATGCGGTCTTATTCGTACTTCCAACAAAAGTCATCCGTTTAGTAGCCAAACAATTAAATGGCTTGCTTGAAAATAAACCGATGATTATTCACGCAAGTAAAGGGTTAGAACAAGAAACGTTTAAACGTATTTCAGAAATTTTAGCAGAAGAGTTGGACCGTGACAGCTACGAAGATATCGTGGTGTTATCTGGACCAAGTCATGCCGAAGAAGTGGCGCGTCGTGACATCACAACCATCACTGCAGCATGTGAAAACTTGGAATCTGCTAAATACGTGCAAACTCTTTTCAGTAATTCATTCTTCCGTGTGTATACAAATACAGACTGTGTCGGAGTGGAAATGGGAGCTGCACTTAAAAACGTTATCGCGGTTGGAGCAGGGGCTCTTCATGGTTTAGGCTATGGGGACAATGCAAAAGCAGCGTTAATGACAAGAGGATTATCAGAAATTAGTCGTCTAGGAATTGCTTTTGGAGCAGATCCACTGACCTTTATTGGACTTAGTGGTGTGGGCGATTTAATCGTAACATGTACGAGTATTCATTCTCGTAACTGGAGATGTGGGGACCAAATCGGGAAAGGCGTTCCGCTTCCAACGATTTTGGAAAATATGGGAATGGTTGTAGAAGGGGTAGAAACGTGTAAAGCCGTCTACGCTTTGGCACAAGAGAAGAATATCGAAATGCCGATTACAACTGCTGTTTACAATGTTTTATATAAAGGACATGATGTTCGCGAAGAGATTCAACGCCTAATGGGTCGTGAATTTAAATCAGAAGCATCGATTAAAGAACACCAATAAACCAATCGGAGGAAGACACATGACAAAAGTTAGAAAAGCCGTAATTCCAGCAGCAGGACTTGGAACTCGTTTCCTACCAGCGACAAAAGCGATGGCCAAAGAAATGTTGCCAATCGTAGATAAACCAACGATTCAATATATCGTTGAAGAAGCTCTAGCATCAGGAATCGAGGATATCTTAATCGTTACTGGTAAGAGCAAACGTCCAATCGAAGACCATTTCGACTCAAACATCGAATTAGAATCAAACCTTGAAGCTAAAGGAAAGACAGAGTTATTAGAACTCGTTCAAGAAACAACAGGAATTAACTTATACTTTGTGCGTCAATCTTATCCTAAAGGGCTTGGGGACGCGGTTCTTCAAGCAAAAGCATTCGTGGGTGGCGAGCCATTCGTGATTATGCTTGGGGACGATATTATGCGTGATGAAGTGCCTTTAACAAAACAATTGATTGAAGGATATGAAAAAACACATGCTTCAAATATCGCTGTAATGGAAGTTCCTCATGAAGAAACGTATAAATACGGAATTATCGATCCTGAAAGCCAAGTAGAAGAGGGATTATATAATGTACGTCGTTTCGTAGAAAAACCAAAACCAGAAGATGCGCCAAGTAACTTAGCGATTATCGGTCGTTACTTATTAACACCTGAGATTTTTGAGATTTTAGAAAAACAAGAACCAGGTGCGGGTGGCGAAATTCAATTAACAGATGCCATTGATACATTGAACCTTACACAAAGAGTGTTTGCGAAACAATTCAAGGGTGAGCGTTTCGATGTGGGTGACAAGTTTGGATTCATGAAAACAAGTATTGAATTCGGTTTGGAACATCCAGAAATCAAAGACAACTTAAAACAATACGTCATTGAATTAGGTAAAAAACTGGAAGGAACTTTGGATGAGCAATAAAGTTGCCGTTTTAAAGGGAGTATCTTACACTTAAAAATGAAGAGGAGCGTTGGACTATGTCTCAGCGCTCTTAGTTTATACAAAAGGAGAATCTCTGATGGAAGAAAGAACAATTTATGATGTAGTCATTATCGGAAGTGGCCCTGGTGGGATGACCGCAGCGCTTTATACTTCTCGTGCAAATTTAAAAACATTAATCCTCGAAAAAGGTGTTCCTGGTGGAGAATTATTAAACACTTCAGATGTAGAAAACTATCCTGGTTTTCCTACGATTTCAGGCCCAGAATTAGCCGACAATATGTATAAAGGTGCGATGCAATTCGGCGCAGAATATGCTTATGGTCAAGTTTCAAAAATTGAATTAGAAGGCGACCTTAAAGTGATTACTGCAGGCAAGAAAACATATTACGCTTATGCAGTTGTGATTGCGACTGGTTCATATCACCGTAAACTAGAAGTGCCAGGGGAAGAAGAGTACGCTGGACGTGGCGTTTCTTACTGTGCAGTTTGTGATGGAGCATTCTTCAAAGATAAGAAAATCTTCGTCATTGGTGGAGGAGACTCAGCCGTTGAAGAAGGAACGTATTTAACACAATTCGGGAAGAGCGTAACGATTGTTCACCGTCGTGACCAATTACGTGCGCAAAAAGTGTTGCAAGACCGTGCATTTGCCAACGAAAAAATCGACTTCTTATGGAATTCAGTTGTAGAAGAATTCGTTGGAGACGGTTCAAAAATTACAGGCGTTCGCGTCAAAGATGTGAATACTGGCGAAGTGACAACGCACGATGCGGATGGTGTCTTCATCTATGTGGGACTTTTACCAGTTTCAGATCCATTCAAAGACTTAAACATCACAGATGCTGAAGGTTGGATCGTGACAAACGAGCAAATGGAAACATCTATTCCTGGAATCTTTGCTGTTGGCGATGTTCGTCAAAAAACATTACGTCAAATCACAACAGCTGTTGGGGATGGCGGACAAGCAGGACACATGGTTTATAACTATGTCGAAGAAATCAAAGAAAAATTAGCTAAATAATGGAACAAACTCTAGTGTGACTCGTGTTGCATTAGAGTTTTTTATTTTTGAAATGAAAAGAACCAAATTTATATAAAATTTTTCATTATCATTACAAATTCGCAGTATAAAATACTTTTTATAAAAATTGTGATAGAATAAGAAAAATAACGAAGGTGGTGAATGAATGAATCGCAAAGTTTTAAAAGGATTAGGAATCGCAGTTTTTGTACTGGCATTAATGGCTTGTTCTCGTAGACCAGAGCAAACAGCTGATAACTCGGCTCCGGTTGTTCAAATTTCTAAAAATAAAGCAGAAGCAGGAGAGTCTACTACGGCCCAACCAACAACGGCCGCGCAGGAGACAACAAGTGATACAACACGGAATGCGAATAATTTAGCGCGTGAGGCCATTGCAGAAATTGAAAAACGCAAAAATGTCGTTTTAGGAGAGAACTATGAGATTATCATTCAGGCACAAACGAATGACTCGGTTGACGTGCAAGTGCGTCATATTGAGAATTCAAACACCTCAACTTATGGATTCTTCCGCTATCATGCGCAGGATAAGAAATTAGAAGAAATGGATACAATAACTGGGGAATATAAATCAGTAGAGTAATCTAAGAAAGCAGGGATTATATGACAAACACAGTAAATTTAGATTGGAATAATTTAGGATTCGATTACATTAAGACAGACTTACGTTACATCAGCTATTACAAAGATGGCGAGTGGGACGAAGGTGCTTTGATTGAAGATAATGTATTAAAAGTAGACGAAGCTGCAACAGCACTTCATTACGGACAACAATGTTTTGAAGGGTTAAAAGCATACCGTTGTAAAGATGGTAGCATCAACTTATTCCGTGTCGACCAAAACGCTGCTCGTATGGCGCGTTCATGCCGTCGATTACTCATGCCTGAATTTCCAGAAGAACGCTTTATTGAAGCCGTGAAAAAAGTAGTAAAAGCAAACGAACAATGGTTACCACCATACGGAACTGGCGGAAGCTTATATATCCGTCCATTCATGATTGGGGTAGGAAACAATGTAGCGGTTCGCCCTGCAACAGAATATATTTTCTCAATCTTCGTAATGCCAGTAGGGGCTTATTTCAAAGGTGGATTAACTCCAACAAACTTCATCGTTTCTGAATACGACCGTGCAGCACACGTAGGTACAGGGGCTGCTAAAGTTGGTGGAAACTATGCGGCAAGCTTACTTCCTGGTAAAGAAGCGAAAGAACGTCATTTCAGTGACTGTATTTACCTAGATCCATTGACACATACAAAAATTGAAGAAGTAGGGGCTGCGAACTTCTTTGGTATTACTAAAGATAACCAATTTATCACACCTTACTCTCCCTCAATCTTACCAAGTATTACAAAATACTCATTGCTTTGGTTAGCAGAACACCGTTTAGGCATGACTGTTAAAGAAGGCGATGTATATGTAGACCAATTAGATATCTTTGCAGAAGCAGGAGCTTGTGGTACTGCCGCAGTAATTTCTCCAGTAGGAGGAATTCAAAATGGCGACAACTTCCATGTGTTCTATTCTGAAACAGAAGTTGGTCCTGTAACACGTCGTTTATACGATGAATTAGTGGGCATCCAATACGGAGATGTAGAGGCTCCAGAAGGTTGGATTCAAAAAGTTTTATAAGAATAAATTTTTCAAAAAATCCGTGGTAATCTGAATTGACAAAGCGACATGCATTTGTTAATATATACCAGTATGAAACTCAATGAGTTAATGAAATAAATTGAATGAGAGGTGTCATCCATGCGTATCAACATTTTATTAGAATGTGCTGAAACAGGTGAACGTTTATACTTAACAAGCAAAAACAAACGTAACAATCCAGAGCGTTTAGAATTAAAAAAATATTCTCCAAAATTACGTAAACACGTTGTCTTCAAAGAAACTAAAAAATAATTTTGAGAAATTCCAAAGAGTTGGGCTGCTGCCTAACTCTTTTTTTGTGCTTTTGAGAAAAGACCGCAGGTCTTTTATGAATCATTTGGGTCTCTATAGTAGCTACAATAGCTGTACCGGCGTGAGCCTTTTGTCTCACCGCCTATCGAGCCTCAAAGTAGGAGTAAGGAATAAATTCCTAACTCCTACTAATTCGCATCGATTACACTCGCTATTGTTGCTACTATGGACCAAATGATTCTTCAGACCTGCTCGCATAAAAAGGTTGGGTAGTGCCTAACATTTCGGATTTCGCATTTTTTGGTTTCTTTGAACAAGTATTTAGGAATTTTGTCTCGGAGGGACGGAAGCGAGTTAGTGAGTGCTTCGTACGGGCTAAAGACAGATGCGGTACTACTTAAAATCACGTGCTGTGAAATTTTGTTTTGCAAAATAATAGGAAGTTATTTATTCACCAAATCTGGTGAAGGGAGACAAAGCAGGACACTTTTTCTACCTTATAAGAATTCACAGAGGCTCGCGTGGGGGCATGGGATTCTATAATAGCGGTAATAGGGGATGGCGCTAAAAGCGAATTAGCGGGAGTTAGGAAGTTTTCCTTACTCCCGCTTTGAGTTTTAGAGGTGAGAGACTTCGGCTCGAACCGGTGCCCTATTACAGCTATTATGAAGACATCCCAGGGCCCAAGAGCGAGCCTCATTTCCTCTTATAGAAAAGCAGAAAAGTTGAATTGTTCATGGTATGTGTTCACAGCAGTGGGGATATCATGTATACTAGAACAGGTGATTATTTTGGAAAAACAAAATTTTATTACAACGGGGCACATTAATCGGGTGATTTTAACGATTGCGACGCCGTTAATGATTAATAATTTAATTCGAACTTTATACAATTTGACAGACGGGCTTTATGTGGCGCAACTTTCTGCAGAAGACTTTGCGGCAACCGCGTTTATTTGGCCGTTGAATTTCTTATTTATTTCTCTTGGAATGGGGATTAGTGTCGGAGCGACGGCGCTTATTGCTCAGTATTTTGGAGCAGGAAAATATAGAGATGCCCAGCGTTATGCAGGGAATGCGATGGTATTAACGTATTTCTTTGGGTTTGTGCTGTCCGTACTTGGATATTTCCTTGCACCGCTATTCGTAGAATGGATGGGAGCAGAGGGCACCTTCTTAGCAAAATCCGTAGCGTATTTGAAGATTAACTTTATTGGGTTGTTCTTTGATTTCTGCTACTTTGGCTATCAGTCCTTGCTAAATGCACAAGGGAGAACGCGTACGATTACGATGATCAGTGCGGCGTCTTCGATTGCTAACGTGATTCTAGATCCAATTTTTATTTTTGCGACGATTCCTTTTGTCGGCCTCACTGGGTTGAACTGGGGAATTGAAGGGGCAGGATGGGCGACTGTTATTGCAAAAGTTCTATTATTAGTGCTTGCCATTCGTGCCGTACGTAAGGAATCAGATATTCAAATTTACTTAAGACATGTCAAAATCGACAAAGAAGTGATGAAAGAAATCCTTAAAGTTGCATGGCCATCTGCGTTTGGTTATGGCGGTGCGGCATTAGGATTTACCGTACCAAGAGGAGTACGCCATCAACCATGTTAAGAACCCGTTCTACTTCGCCACCG
>CALJSD010000072.1 GCA_937976325.1 uncultured Carnobacterium sp. | reverse complement strand
CGATGGTAGAGTTGCTTGGATTGATTCTATGTTTTTTAGGCGGTGGAATCTTATCTGGGATGCTCTTTTCGAAGAAAAAATTTGAACCAACGAAACGATATGGATTATTATTAATATTGTTTGGAAGTATGATGCTTCTATTATTTATATTCGGTTTAAGAGATGAAAAATGGTTGTATTTCTTCTCGTTTGTCGTGGGAACGCAAAATGGGATGTTTATTTTCTACCATGGAATCATCGTGCGAACCTCTCACTTTACCGGTTATTTAACGGATATTGGAGTGGTTCTTGGGCGCCTCATTCGTGGGCAGAAGAAAGACCGCTGGAAAGTGCTCTTTTATTTTACGAGCATGGTCTGTTTTGGAATAGGTGGGACGATTTCGTTCCTTCTTTATGAGAAGTTTGGGGCGGCGACCATTATCGCTGTAGGAATCGGATATATAATTGTTGGATCGTATTATTTTAGTTTTCGAAAAGCATTTTATGTGAAGTGAGGAGAAAGAGAATGAAAGCTTTAGTTGTTGTTGATATGCAAAATGATTTTGTCGATGGAGTGCTTGGATCAAAAGAAGCCGTAGCCATTATCGACCATGCCGTTGAGGTCATCGAAAATTTCGATGGAAAGGTATTTTATACACTAGATACTCATAGTGAAGACTATCTTCAAACGGAGGAAGGACGTCACTTACCAGTCGTGCACTGCGTGAGAGGGTCTAAAGGATGGGAGTTAAATCCACAAATCCAAAAAGCCTTAGAGAGTCGTCATGCAAAAGGCGTTGAAAAACCAACATTTGGTTCAGAAAAATTAATGGAACTCATTCAAAAAGAAGTGCCAGATTTAGAAAGTATTACACTTATTGGAATCTGTACAGATATTTGCGTGATTAGTAATGCACTACTTGCTAAAGCACATTTTGTAAATGTGCCAGTGAATGTCGTTGCTAGTGCCTGTGCAGGAGTAACGCCAGCGTCACATGATAACGCGTTAAGCGCCATGAAGATGTGTCATATTAACGTCGTTGAGTAGGAGGTAGCCATGAGAGAACAAGATCCAAAAGATAGAATTAGAGAGATGTCCGTATTGAATCTCATCATGGTGATTGGGATTGCTATCGGATTTGGAATTGGTATTCTAATCGATAATTTAATTGGCGGTATTGCCCTCGGGATGTTAGGAGCGTTTATTTGCCGCTTATTATACATTCGTAAAAAATATAAAGAAATCAATCCTAAAGATAAGAAAGAGTAGGCACATTTGTTGCGCTACTCTTTTTTCGTTGTCATAATGAAGGAAAATGAACGGAGGGATATCATGGAACAATTTGCAAAAGATGTAAGCCAATTTGTGGAAACAACAGCGGAGAAAGTAGAAGCGTTAATCGGTGAAGGAAAGGAAGTCGTTCTTTTCGTGGGACGTCCAACTTGCCCATACTGCCGTCGCTTTGCTCCAAAAATTAACGAAGTGCGTGAAGCGTTAGGAAAAGAAATGTTCTTCATCAACTCAGAAGACAGAGCTAACGAAGCGTTAGCAGCTTTCCGTGCGAAATACAATATGCCAACAGTACCTGGTTTATTAGTGGCTCGTGGCGGCGAAGTGCGTGTGGTTTGTGACTCATCACAAAGTGTGGAACAAATCAAAGCCTTTATTGGATAATAAATGTAAAGTGAGACTCTCCGTGAAAGTGATTCGCGGAGAGTTTTTGCATGTAAAAAAATCAATCATTACCATATATGGTAATGAACTATTTTGGGTCTGTGCTCAAATTCGATATTGTGATAGAATGAAATAGAAATAAAAAGGAGGGGTTCGATGAACGAAATTAAATGTCCACATTGCCAAACGGTCTTTACGATTGATGAAAACTCGTATGCAGATATTGTGAGTCAAGTGCGCAATAAGGAATTTGCAGAAGATGTTCATAAGCAGTTGGAATTTGCGAAGAAACAATTTGAGACGGAAAAGGCACTCGCAAAAGAACAAGAAAAGCGTCTCTATGATGAGGAACGTGCCAACTTTGAGCAAAAGATTCTTTCACTTGAATTAGCATTGAAGAATGCGGATGTCAAAGAAGAAAAAAATGTGCAAGAAGCACTCCATCAAAAAGAGAAAGAATTTAGTGCGCTACAAGCAGAATTGGATCAATTAAAACAACAACTCCAATTTAAAGAAGTAGAATTGTCTCAAAAGTTCCAAGAAGATTTACACGCGAAAGAACGTACGATTCTTGAATTGAAACAAGAAAAAGAGTTACAACAAAAAGAACAAGAAGTGCAACAAACGGCCCTAAAAGAAAAATACGAATTGGAATTACGTTCGAAGAAAGACCAATTTGAATTAGAGTTGAAGGCAAAAGACGAAGCCATTGCGTTCTATAAAGACTTCAAGGCGAAACAATCAACGAAGATGGTGGGAGAAAGCCTTGAACAACATTGCGAAATCGAGTTTAATCGACTTCGCATGACGGCATTCCCGCGTGCGGAATTTGGCAAGGACAATGATGCCAAAACGGGAAGTAAGGGTGACTATATCTACCGTGAATATGATGAGAATGGGATCGAGATTTTATCCATCATGTTTGAAATGAAAAACGAAAATGACGAGACAGCAACGAAGAAGAAAAACGAACACTTCTTCAAAGAATTGGATAAAGACCGTCATGAAAAACAATGTGAATACGCAATTCTTGTGAGCTTACTTGAAGCGGATAATGAACTTTATAACACAGGAATTGTAGATGTGTCCTACCAATATCCGAAAATGTATGTAGTGCGTCCACAGTTCTTTATTCCAATCATTACTTTGCTTCGTAATGCTGCGTTGAATTCATTGCAATATAAACAAGAGTTAGCCATGATGCGTGATCAACATATTGATATTACGCACTTTGAAGAAGACCTTGAGACCTTCAAAAAAGGATTTGCGCGTAACTATGAACTCGCAAGCAAGAAATTCCAATCGGCCATTGATGAAATCGATAAGACGATTAAGAGTCTGGAGAAGACAAAAGCGGCCTTGCTTTCTTCTGAAAATAATTTACGCCTAGCGAATAATAAAGCAGAAGACCTAACCGTGAAGAAACTCGTGAAGAACAATCCGACGATGAAACAACGCTTTGAAGAATTAAACTCGGATGAATCATAAATACAAAACTCTATTCCGTAGTATTGCGGAGTAGAGTTTTTTAATGATGAAATATCGATAACTGTTCTCAATTAGAATAAAGAATCGTGAAAGTGGCCACCGCTTAGAAACATTTGAAAATGATTGAGAAATCAAGAATAAATTAACATTTTTACCAAATGATATCGTTTGCTTTTTTAAAGGGTAATGTGTACCATATAGAGGTATAGATAATAATAATTCTTATCTAGCACAAATAAACAAACAGGTTTATAGGAGGAAAACACATGAAAGTTGTAGTAGTTGGATGTACTCATGCGGGTACTGCTGCAGTTAAAACAATTTTAAATGACAATCCAGGAACAGAAGTCGTTGTATACGAAAGAAATGATAATGTTTCATTCTTATCTTGTGGGATTGCCTTATACGTAGGAGGAGTTGTTAAAGACCCTCAAGGACTATTCTATTCTAGTCCAGAAGAATTAGCTTCATTAGGAGCTACAGTTCGTATGGAACACGATGTAACAAGCATCGATACTGTTGGTAAAACATTAACAGTAAAAGACTTAAAAACAGGCGAAGAAAAGACTGATTCATTTGACAAATTAGTACTTACAACTGGATCATGGCCAATTCTTCCTCCAATTCCAGGACGTGAATTAGAAAACGTTCAATTATGTAAAAACTATAACCAAGCTAAAGAAATCTTTGCTAAGAAAACTGACAAGAAGAAAGTTGTTGTTGTCGGTGGTGGATACATCGGTATCGAATTAGTAGAAGCATTTGCTTTAGAAGGTAAAGAAGTAACATTAGTAGACGGATTAGACCGTATCTTAAACAAATACTTAGACCCAGAATTCACTGATATCTTAGAAGAAGACTTACGTGAACGTGGTGTACAAGTTCGCTTAAACGAAATGGTTAAATCATTCGAAGGCGAAAACGGCGTTGTAAACAAAGTTGTAACTTCAGGTGGCGAATACGAAGCTGACATGGTTATCTTATGTGTTGGTTTCCGTCCAAACAACGACTTAGTGAAAGACCAATTAGAAACGTTGCCTAACGGTGCTATCATCGTTAACGACTACATGGAAACATCTGTTAAAGATGTATATGCTGCAGGAGATAGCTGTGCTGTTAACTACAATCCAAACGGTGGACATGCATATATTCCATTAGCAACTAACGCTGTACGTATGGGTTCATTAGTAGGTAAAAACATCAACGGTCACAAAGTGAAATACCGTGGAACTCAATCAACATCTGGATTACACTTATTCGGATGGAACATTGGTTCAACTGGGGTTAACGTAGGTAGCGCACCTCACTTTGGATTAGATGTACGTTCTGTATACGTGGTAGATAACCACCGTCCAGAATTCATGCCAACATACGAAAAAATCTACATGAAATTAGTTTACGAAGTAGGTACAAACCGTATCGTAGGTGGACAAGTAATGTCTAAATACGACTGTACAGCTTCTGCAAACACATTGTCATTAGCAATCCAAAACAAAATGACAATCGAAGACTTAGCTTATGTAGACTTCTTCTTCCAACCAGTATTCGACCGTCCATGGAACTACTTAAACATCTTAGGACAAGCTGCTGTTGAACAAGAACGCGTATTAGCAGAAGGTAAATAATAACTTTTAGAAAAGGGGATGCTTGCATCCTCTTTTTTTGATGTCTGAATCTCAAGATTTACTTATAAAGTGAATCTTGAGATTTTTTTGTGGAGAAGAGGAGTCGTTAATTTTATAGAAAGGGTAAAAATCACTTCTTTCAACAAGAAAAAAGCAGGTAATTATGATACAATAAATAAGATATAAATTAGAGGGGAATCTATATCACTTTAAAAGGAAGGGGATGAAAGTTGTGCAACGACTGAAAAAGTTTGGGGCAAAACTTTGGCAAATCTTTCAAGAAGATTTGTTGCATGTGAATATTGGCGTTGAATCGGCAGCGATGGCTTATTATATGTTGTTATCGATTATTCCAATTGTTATGTTGGTATCCAATATTTTGCCATTATTACCGATTCCTATTGATGTGATTTTTAAAACATTAGCAACGATTTTACCTGAAAATATCACAGAAGTATTGTTCCCAATTCTTCGAAATTATTTGGGGAATTTCAATGGGGGAGCCCTTTCGATTGGTTTGGTGATCTTATTCTGGCCAGCCTCTCAGATGTTCAGTAGCATTCAGCGGTCGCTCAACGTATTATATGGAGCCCCGGTTCGAAGAAATGTTATTTTTGAACGATTCTTTGCGATTGTGATTGCGATGGCCTCCATCTTAATCGTGTTTGCTGTTTCGATTATCTTTATTTTTGGTGAACAAGTTTTAAGATTGGTAGGGGAATTCTTCTCCCTTAATTTAGCATCGGTGATTATCGATTTATCATTTGTAAAATGGGGGCTCTTATTCGGAACTGTCTTTTTACTCATGAGCTTTATGTATTTTGCGATTCCAAATGTGAAGTGGTCGTTTCTTTACGCACTTC
>CALJSD010000071.1 GCA_937976325.1 uncultured Carnobacterium sp. | reverse complement strand
TGGACCACAAGCAGCTAACGTAGTTAAACTATAATTTAACTTAAACTTTGATGCCACCGGTTTTCCGGTGGTTTTTTTGTGCGCAAAAACAGAAGAGGGTAAGCCTAAAATGAACAAATTTGGCCATGTCCATATATGGTATTTTTGCCCTCTCCCTCCCAAGAATTTCTTTTTATCCTTGCATTTTTTTATGAAACGGAACACAGTGATTTTTCAAGAAAATCTTTCAGGTTAAAAAGCCAACATTAGAAAATTCTTCGGAAAACGAAGAGCCTTCGGATTCTATAGGAATAACAATAGCGGTCATAATCGATGTGAATTACTGACTCTGGAAATTTATTTCCTAGAGTCAGTTTGAAGCTCGATAGGAAACGAGACCTGGGCTCGTTCCGGTATAGCTATTGTTGTTCCTATGAAGATATCCGAAGCTGCTCGCAGTTTTTCAAAACAGCACAAACCTCCTCATTGTTTCTCCCATTCCAGCCGAAGGCTCACCCAATCTCTGCACAAAAAATATCACCAAAATATTACAGAAACCGTTTTTATGTTACGAAATAAAAAAGTTTCCTAAAAATCTATAAAATACAAGAATAAAAAGCTAAATTCTGCTATACTAGAATAGAATTCTTACAGCCAAGTCTGTAGAAGAATTATCTAAGGAGGAAACAGTGTGGTTGCATTAAATTTTAAAGCACAAAATATCGGAATTGACTTAGGCACAGCTAACACGATTGTTTATCTAGAAGATGAGGGAATCGTCACACGTGAACCTTCCGTTGTTGCAAAAAATATCGTTACAGAAGAAATTATCGCAGTAGGAAAATCTGCTTTTGAAATGATTGGTAGAACACCAGAAAATATCGTGGCATTACGCCCAATGAAAGATGGCGTAATCGCTGACTACAATACAACGACAGCAATGTTGAAATACTTCATTCAGTCGATTGTGGGCCGCTCATTCTTTAAACCAGTGGTCATTATTTGTGTTCCAAGTGGCATTACAGACGTTGAAAAGAGAGCCGTTTTAGACGCGACAAAATATGCAGGAGCTAAAGAAGCGTACGTGGTGGAAGAACCATTCGCGGCGGCTGTTGGGGCAGGACTTCCTGTCACAGACCCAACTGGAAGCATGATTGTCGATATCGGTGGCGGTACGACAGACGTTGCGACGATTTCACTTGGAGGAATCGTGAATAGCCGTTCGATTCGTGTCGGAGGAGACGAGTTAAACGAGTCTATCGTCCAGCACGTTCGTAAGACGTACAATTTACTCATTGGAGAACGTACGGCTGAAGAATTAAAAATTACGCTTGGTTCAGCTTCTATTGAAAAAGCACAAGGAAGCATGCAAGTGCGTGGTCGTGACATGGTTACGGGATTACCACGTGTTGTTGAAGTGCCTGCAAAAGAAATTGCAGTTGCGATGAGTGAAATCATTCATCAAATTTTAGACGCAGTAAAAGATGTATTGGAACAAACACCGCCAGAAATTTCTGCGGACGTTATTGATCATGGAATCGTGTTAACAGGTGGAGGCGCAATGCTTCGTCACCTAGCTGAGATGATTTCGAAGGAAACGCAAGTACCAGCCTTTGTGGCCAACGATCCACTTGATTGTGTGGCGCTAGGAACAGGTGCGATTTTAGCAAATCCATCATTAATGAAAAAATAGAGTCCGTTAAAAAATAAAAAAGAGGAGTGATGATGTGAATCCAATTTTTTCAAATAAGAAACTAATTGGTTGGGTAATCGGAATTATCACGGCATTAGCCTTGATCATGTATTCCATTACTTACGGCAGCAATATCGTGACTCAAGGTGTTAATGATGTAACCAATATTCTAGGAAGATTAGTCTCTTATCCAGCAAATAGTATTAATGATTTTATCGATAGCGTGAGTGATTTATCAAATACGTATCAAGAAAATCAATCGTTAAAACAAAAAATCGATACCATTCATGAATTAGAAGTTCAATTGAGTGAGTTAAAACGTGATAACCAAAAAATGAAGGAAACGCTCAAGTTGCAAGACACGCTGAACGATTATACGTTAGTGAATGCGACGGTGATTGCGCGTAATCCTGATACATGGCGTGATGTCATTACGATTAACAAAGGGTCAAATGATGGCATCCAACCACAAATGTCTGTTATGAGTGATAACGGTCTTGTAGGGAAAGTCATGGACGTGAATCCAACGAGTGCACGTGTTGCGCTATTATCGAATGCCGATAATACTTTAGTGCGTGTCGCAGCGATGATTCAAAACGAAAAAGAACCAATCTACGGAACGATCACTGGCTATGACGATAAAACAAATATGTTAGTGATGAGCCAAATTCAAGCAACGCAAGATATCAAAGTTGGGGATAAAGTCGTGACAAGTGGTCTCGGCGGTATTTCTCCAAACTCACTGTATATCGGTACGGTTGAAGAAGTGGCGATGGACCGTTTTGGCTTGTATAAAGAAGTGAAAATTCGTCCAGCAGCGGATACGAATGACGTTCGTTATGTGACGGTTGTTATTCGTACAAGCGAAAGCGAGGGGCAATAATGCGCATCTCAAAAAGAGTTTACTGGGTGTTATTTGTTTATATTCTTGCTTTCTTAGCCGATGGAGTGTTAACGAATCATTTTTCAAAATTGTTTCTATTCTCCGGCTATAGCTTAACGCCTCGAATCATTATTATCGCAGTCGTGTTGTTAAACTTCATGATTGATCAAAAATCGATGTTCTGGTTTACAGTCGTTGCAGGATTCTTAGTGGACAGTTACTACTCAGGCGTCCTTGGTATCTACATGGCGCTGTTTGCAGTGATTGTACGAATCATTAATTTGGTTCGCCCGAACATCCTTCAAAATCCATTTACATTAGGGCTAGCGCTTGTGTTCTTCCTAAGCTTCACGGAAGTCTCTGTTTACTTCGTGTATGCCTTACGAGGAGTCGCAAGCATGGATTGGAACGAGTTCTTAGTAGTAAGACTCGGGGCAACCTTAATGTTAAACATCGTGATTTACTATATTTTATATCTCCCGCTTCGCAATTTTGCTAGATGGGTGAACTCAACTCCGGTCGTAAGTCCACACGACTTAATGAACCATCGTAGGGCATAATTTGAGAAAGGTTTGGCTGTTTGTGGCCAAGCCTTTTTGATTGCACGTTAATAGTACTGACAAAGGCGATAGATATGGTATAATAAAGAGAATTAGTGTCAAGAGAAAGAGGAATTGAATGAAGAGAGCAACATTTTTAAAAGCAAGTCTAATCTCGAAAGGGATCATTGCGACCTGTGCGATTGTCGGTTTTCTAATGCAGATGACGCTTCATGGCTGGCATGGACTTCGTTACTATACGAACCAATCGAATCTACTCGTTGGATTGTTTATGGTGTACATGCTATTGAAATACCGCAAAGATGGCCATTGGAGTAAGATGGACCTTCGATTGAAGGGTGGCGTTACGGTTGCGATTCTTCTAACCGGGCTGGTGTATCACTTTATGTTAGCACCACAAAAGACTGCCGAAGAGTTCTGGACGATTGAGAATTTCCTATCGCACTATATTGTGCCGTTTGGAACGTTAGCGGATTGCATCGTCTTTGATAAAGGCCATTGCTACAAGTGGTATGATCCTTTTACGTGGACACTATTGCCGTTGGTCTATGCGATTGTGTCTGTTGCGATTGCGCTGACAACTCGCATTCCGATTGGAAATAACAAAGACGGTCCGTTTCCGTACTTCTTCTTGAATGTGGATAAATACGGATTTCTCGGCGTCTTGCAATATTGCTTAGGATTAGCCGTAGCCTTCTTAATCGGCTCGTATATTCTTTTCGTATTTAAAAATGGATTCAAAACGAAGGAACGTTTATAAGAGAGGAGACTTTCATGGTTCGAGATATTGGAATCGACTTAGGAACAGCGAATATTTTAGTGTTCTTAAAAGATCGTGGAATTATTTTAAATGAACCGTCACTCGTTGCGCTAGATGAGCGTAATGGCGACGTGATTGCAGTCGGTGAACGTGCGTACCAAATGGTGGGCCGTACGCCAAAAGAAATCAATGTGCACCATCCATTAAAGGGTGGGGTGATTGCGGACATCGCAGTTACTGAGCAATTGCTTGAATTATTCATGCAAAAATTAAACTTAAATAGTTGGTTCTCAAAACCAGATATTTTAATTTGTACACCAACAAATATTACGACGGTGGAACAAAAGGCTATTATCCAAGCGGCAATTAAATGCGGTGGACGTAATATTTACTTAGAGGAAGAACCAAAAGTGGCTGCGGTCGGTGTTGGACTGGATATCTTCTCTCCAATTGGAAACATGGTCATCGATATCGGTGGTGGAACAAGTGATATTGCCGTTCTTTCAATGGGTTCAACGGTCACAAGTCGTTCAATTAAATTAGCTGGCGACAATATGGACTTTGCCATTTCCGAATATATTAAAGACAAATATCAACTGATTATCGGAGACCGTACCGCTGAAGCCATCAAGATGAATCTTGGCAGTGCGATTGAAGTGGAAAACGAGTCAGATATGATTGTTAAAGGTCGCGATATGACGACTGGTTTGCCGAAGACGGTAACGATTTATACAAATGAAATTTATCATTGCTTAAAAGAAATGCTCGATACGATTGGCGAAGAAGCTAGACTCGTACTCGAAGCGACTCCACCAGAACTCGCAGGTGATATTATCGAACGCGGTGTGATGGTAACAGGGGGCGGAGCGCTCATCCAAGGAATCGACCGTATGCTTTCAGAAAAGCTACAAGTTCCAGTGATGATTGCTGAGAACCCGCTTCAAAGTGTTGCAATTGGGACAGGAATCTTATTAAACCGCATTAAAGCAGATCGTGGTATTTTCTCAGGACTCAGAAGACTCTTCAGTTCTAAGAAAGTCGTAATGAACCCAACTGCGAATATGATTGATGATGAAAGGAAAGAAGAAGCATGAAGCAAGAATTGAAAAATAGTGGTCACTTATTATTGACGGCGCTACTCCGTGTCTTAATCTTCGTGATTATCGCAGTCATCTTATTTGCACTTGGCTTAATGGTTGGTTATGCCGTTCTTGGTGAAGGTCACAACCCATTTGATATTTTCTCAAAAGAAGTATGGGACAAGATTTTCAACTTTATTAACTAACAAGCAGATAGATTGACCTTTGTTGACTATTGAAGTAGACTATAACAAAAGCAGAATATGGAGGAAATGCTATGAATTTAATTCCAACAGTTATCGAGCAGTCTTCACGCGGAGAACGCGCTTATGACATTTACTCACGTTTATTAAAAGACCGTATTATCATGGTGAGCGGACCAGTTCACGACGATATGGCGAATGCGATTATTGCGCAATTACTATTCTTAGATGCACAAGATCCTGAGAAAGATATTTACATGTATATTAACTCTCCAGGGGGAAGCGTAACAGCTGGTTTAGCCATCTACGATACAATGAACTTCATTAAAGCAGACGTTCAAACAATCGCGATGGGTCTAGCAGCGTCAATGGGTTCATTCCTATTAACAGCTGGTGCGAAAGGCAAACGTTTCGCATTACCAAACGCTGAAATCTTAATCCACCAACCTTTAGGCGGAGCACAAGGGCAAGCGACAGAAATCGAAATTGCAGCACGTCAAATCTTGAAAACACGTGAACGTTTAAATAAAATCTTGGCAAAACAAACAGGCCAAAAATTATCACGTATCGAAAAAGATACAGACCGTGATAACTACATGACAGCACAAGAAGCCTTAGAATACGGCTTAATCGATGCGATCATGGAAAGCTCAAAAGAAATGAAATAACAGAAAGTGCAGAAGAACTAATAGTTCTTCTGCTTTTTTTTCGCCGTATATCTTCCTTTTTACTTGTGAAAGCGGTACAATAGACACATACGACTTGTTAGAAGGTAAAAGGGGAAAAGGTTATGACGACAGCAGAAAATCCATTACAAAATGCACGAGTGGCATATGAATATTACGAATTACCAGGGGAATTAGTAGATATTCAACCTTTAGGAAATGGATTAATTAATAAAACCTATCAAATTACACATACACATGAAGAAGAAGAAAAACAATATGTATTACAAGCGATTAACCATACGATTTTTCCAAATGTTCAAGGCTTAATGGAAAATATCGAGAAGGTGACTTCTTATCTACGCGCGAAATACGAAGCAGAAGGGCGCGATGCTTCTCGTGAAACGCTCCGTGTTATCCGTACTAAAGATGGGCACTTAACAGCCAACTTAGATAACGGCACATTCTGGCGTATTTACGAAGCAGTGGAAAATAGCTATTCATTGGATAAAGTAGAAAATCCAGAACAATTTTATATCACAGCCAAAGCATTCGGTCGTTTTGCTTATGACTTAAACGATTTTGATGCGAGTCAATTAGTAGAAGTGATTCCACAATTCCATGATACGCGTAATCGTTATAGACAGTTGGAAGAAGCGATTAGAGAAGATCGCGTGGGCCGTGTGAAAGAGGTGCAAGAAGAGATTGCATTTATCCAAAACCGTAAAGCGGACTGCTTCTTACTCTATGATTTACTTGACGAAGGTGTATTGCCGCTTCGAGTAACGCACAATGATACAAAATTAAACAACATCATGTTCGATAGCGAAACGAAAGAACCGCTTTGCATCGTGGACCTTGATACGGTAATGCCAGGATTAGTGTTATTTGATTTTGGTGATTCGATTCGTTTTGGTGCCAACGATTGTGCCGAAGACGAACCTGATTTATCAAAAGTGAACTTCGATTTCGACTTATACGAAACATACGTGAAAGGCTTTATCGAAGGAACAAACGGCATCTTGACGGAAGCCGAACTCGAATACTTACCCTGGGGTGCTCGCGTGATTACGCTAGAACAAGGGATTCGTTTCTTGACGGACTACATCAACGGCGACGTTTACTATGCGACAACTCGTCCAGGACAAAACTTAGACCGTACTCGTACACAATTGAAATTGGTACAAGATATGGAAAACGTGTGGGATAAGATGGTCGAAGCCGTTCAAAACGCACAAAAATAAAGAATTTCAGACTCTCTGACAGATTTGTCAGGGAGTTTTTTTGCGTCTTTACACACTATATGTTGTAAATTATAACAATTCTAAAACACAATATATTGTGTTTTAGGGGTTGATTTTTATTTTTTGAGTGCTACAATAAGGACTAGAGTTTAAGGAGGAATCGTGATGAGTGTAGAGACTTTAACAGCATTATCGGTCACGAAGAGGGATGGCCGACAAGTCGAATTTCAAAAGGAAAAAATTCAACGTGCGATTGAAAAAGCGGAAATCGGATTGAATGGTGAATTAAGCGACGAGCGGATGGTAGTGCTTGGTCGCATCGTGGAGGATGTCCTCGCGGAGATTTCAAGACGCTTTAACGACACGATTGAGATTTATGAAATTCAAAATATCATTGAACATTTACTGATTGAAGATGGAGAATCAGAGCTTGCACAAGAGTATATCTCATACCGTGTTGACCGTGATTTACGCCGTAAGAATCAGTTAGATTTCCAATGGGCGCTCTCACGATTAACGAATAAAGAGGCGAGCGTCGTCAATGAGAACGCGAATAAAGATAGTAAAGTATTTAATACACAGCGCGACTTAACGGCTGGAACGGTCGGGAAGATTATCGGCTTGAAGATGCTTCCGCCGCACGTGGCCAATGCGCATTTGAAGGGCGACATCCATTATCACGACTTGGATTATCATCCATATATGCCGCTTACGAACTGTTGCTTAATTGACTTCGAGCACATGCTTGGTCTTGGCTTTAAAATTGGAAATGCAGAAGTAGAATCACCTAAATCGATTCAAACGGCAACGGCACAAATGGCGCAAATTATCGCCAACGTGGCAAGCAGTCAGTATGGTGGTTGTTCTGCCAACCGTGTGGATGAGTTACTAGCACCGTATGCAGCCAAGAATTACGAAAAGCATTTAGCAGATGCTAAAGAGTGGATTGAAGGAGAAGACCGTCAAGAAGCCTATGCGATGAAGAAGACGGAAAAAGATATTTATGATGCGATGCAATCGTTAGAATATGAAATCAACACGCTTTATACATCGCAAGGACAAACACCATTTACAACGCTCGGATTTGGACTCGGAACAAATCACTTCGAACGTTGTATTCAAAAGGCCATCTTGCAAGTTCGTATGGAAGGGATTGGCAAAGAAAAACGAACGGCCATTTTCCCAAAACTCGTTTTCACATTGAAACGTGGCGTGAATTTGGAAGAAAACGACCCAAACTATGACGTGAAGCAATTGGCGTTGGAATGTGCGACAAAACGCATGTATCCAGACGTATTAAGCTATGACCAAATCGTTCGTTTGACGGGAAGCTTTAAGGTGCCGATGGGATGCCGTTCATTCTTACAAGGATGGAAGGACGAAAACGGCCAAGAAGTGAACGATGGACGAATGAACTTAGGGGTTGTGACCCTTAATATTCCTCGGATTGCGCTTGAAGCAGACGGATCTCTTCAAAAGTTTTGGGAGATTTTTGAGGAAAAACTCGCGATTTGTAAAGATGCACTTGTCTACCGTGTGGAACGTTGTAAGGAAGCGACTCGCGACAATGCACCAGTGTTGTATCATTACGGGGCGTTTGGCCAACGATTGAAGGATGGCGAAGAAGTCGATGTCTTATTTAGAAATAAACGTGCGACGGTTTCTCTTGGCTATATCGGTCTCTATGAAGCCGCAACAGCCTTCTTTGGTCCTGCTTGGGAAACGAATCCTGAAGCTAAGGCGTTCACCTTAGAAATCGTGAAGGCGTTGAAGGCACATACGGATGCATGGGGCGACGAGTACGGCTATCATTTCAGCGTCTATGCGACTCCAAGTGAAAGTTTGACAGATCGTTTCTGCAAGCTCGATATCGAAAAATTCGGTCTCGTACCCGATATTACCGAGAAGGAATACTACACAAATAGTTTCCACTATGATGTGCGTAAAAATCCAACGCCATTTGAAAAGATTGAGTTCGAAAAAGATTATCCAGTGTATTCTTCAGGCGGCTTTATCCATTACTGCGAATATCCAGTGCTTCGTCAAAATCCAAAGGCGTTAGAAGCCGTGTGGGATTTTGCCTATGACAAAGTTGGATACCTTGGAACAAACACGCCAATCGACCACTGCTATAAGTGTGGTTTTGACGGTGAATTTACTCCAACGGCTAAAGGATTCGAATGTCCACAATGTAAGAACCATGATCCTCAAACGTGTGATGTGGTGAAACGAACTTGTGGCTATCTAGGAAATCCGCAGGCCCGTCCGATGGTGCATGGTCGTCACGTGGAAATTTCTTCGCGTGTGAAACATATGCCAAAACTCAAGGAACGCTATGCGCTTGGGGTGACGGAGGATGAATAACCCGAAGCCAAAAGAATGGATCAGCCAGCAGTATTCCAAAGGGAAGATTGCGAGCTATAAACCGTATAATTTTGTCGATGGGGAAGGGGTACGCTGCTCGCTTTATGTGAGTGGCTGCCTTTTTGCCTGCGAAGGATGTTATAACGTCATCGCGCAAAATTTCAACTACGGCATTCCGTATACGAAGGAACTCGAAGCACAAATCGTTGAAGATGTGGGCGCTTCGTATTGCCAAGGCTTAACACTTCTTGGAGGCGAGCCATTTTTAAATACGGGTGTCTGCCTTTCTCTAGTAAAGGCTCTACGAGAAGCATACGGGCACACCAAAGACGTGTGGTCGTGGACTGGATATACATGGGAAGAATTAATGCAAGAAACAGAGGATAAGCTGGAGTTGCTCAGCTTGATTGATATTTTAGTTGATGGACGATTCGAACTCGCCAAGAAGGATTTGACCTTGCAGTTTCGAGGTTCTAGCAATCAACGCATTATCGATGTGCAGGCGTCCCTTGAAGCTGGGGAAGTCGTTTTATGGAAAGGCCTCTGGGAATCATAAGAAACGATAAAATTTCTGACAAATGGTCATTATTTTGATAAAATGAAGGAATGAAATACGTTAAAGGAGACGACAATGGCGATTACAGGACTTGGAATGGATGCAGTGGAACTTTCACGCATTGAAAAAATCGTGGCAGAACCGAAAACTTTTTTACCAAAAGTACTGACTCCAGCAGAACTAGAGAAATATAATAGTCTTCCAACGAAGCGAAAAGTAGAGTTTCTCGCAGGACGTTTTGCGGCCAAGGAAGCCTACGCAAAAGCATTGGGAACGGGAATTGGACAACACGTGTCTTTCCAAGACATCGAAGTCTTAAATGATGCGTCTGGAAAACCAGTTCTTGTATGCAAACGGTACGCCCACAAAACATGGGTCACCATTACGCATACGAATCATGATGCGTATGCCGTCGTCGTATTAGAATCCAACGAATAAAAAGGAATGAACCAATGATGTTAGAAGCCATCCATCGAAATACACGAGTAGTAGTGGATTTATCGATTGTAAAACAAAATATTAAAAAGCAGATTGAAAAGTTGAGTCCCACTCAAGAACTCTATGCAGTGGTGAAAGCTAACGCGTACGGACATGGGATGATTCCAGTGGCAAAAGCAGCCGTAGAAGCTGGCGCTACAGGTTTCTGTGTAGCGAACGTGGACGAAGGACTAGGCTTACGTCAGGCTGGATTCACACAACCGATTTTAATTTTGGGACTCAGCCGCGTTGAAGATGCCGCACTCCTAGCCGAAAATAAAATCACTGCGAGTGCCGATTCAGTAGAGTGGCTAACAGAAGCCGCACAGTATTTAAACGATACACCGTTAAAAGTGCATATTGCCGTTGACTCAGGAATGGGACGTATCGGCGTGGTGAACGAGGAAGAATTAGCTTCAGTTGAAGCCGTGCTAAAATCAGGCCCGTTTGAATTCGAAGGGATTTTCACGCATTTTGCGACTGCCGACGAAGCCGACACGACACAGCTAACGAAACAAATCGAGAAGTTCCATCGCCTGGTCGATGAATTAAGCGTCAAACCAGCACATGTGCATTACTCAAACTCAGCCTATGCGATTTGGCATGGTGCAGGAGATAGCACCATTGTTCGATATGGAATCGGCATTTACGGAATTAATCCTTCCAATGGAGACTTAGCGCTGAAAGATGAAGCTGCCTTAACACCGGCCCTTCGCTGGGAAACAGAAATGGTGAAAGTGAAGAAGCTGGAAGCAGGAGACACGGTGAGCTACGGTGCGACATACACAGCAGACGAACCGCAATGGGTAGCGACACTTCCTGTTGGCTATGCGGATGGATATATCCGTGCCTACAATAAAGGGGAAGTCTTAGTGGACGGCGTGCGTTGTCCGATTGTTGGACGCATCTGCATGGATCAGTGCATGATTCGCTTGCCGCATGAATTTCCAGTAGGAACAACAGTGACGCTCCTTGGAAAAGATGGAGACGAAGAAATTACCGCGATTGAGTTAGCGAATCGTTCAGAGACGATTGCCTATGAAGTGCTTTGCATTATTTCAGACCGCGTGAAACGGGTGTATATAAATGATTGATAAGATTGTAAGAGGCGATGTGTGTCTTGCGGACTTATCGCCAGTTGTCGGAAGTGAGCAAGGGGGAAAACGCCCTGTCCTCATCGTGCAAAATGATGTAGGAAATCACTTTAGTACAACGGTCATTGTAGCGGCGATTACCGCCAAACATACAAAGGCCAATATTCCAACGCATATTGAAATCAAAAAAGACCAGTTCGGATTCGAACGCGACTCGGTAGTCTTACTTGAGCAATTACGAACGATTGATAAAGTCCGTATTCTTGAAAAGATTACGACCGTCGATAGTGAATTTATGAAAATCATTGATGCGGGACTCAAAGTGAGTCTGGGGTTAGAATAAAATATATTGGGTATACATAAATATAATTCTAGGGGGAGTAGAATTTGAAGATAACATACTTAGTAGGTAATGGATTAGATTTATCATTTGGATTAAAAACGGCATATAAAGATTTCTATAACTATCAGATGGAACTTTATAAACCAGAAAACGGTGAATCTAACATTATCTATGATGAGATAAAAAAAGATAAAAATAATAATTTTGAAAATTGGTCAGATTTTGAATTAACATTAGGCCGTATAACTCTTGAAAATACAGAAATTATAGATTCTGACGAAAAAAGAGAACAGTTTTTGCAGGATTTTGACCAAGTAACAGAAGATTTAATTTATTATTTAAAAAGTGTTGAAAATAAATATTGTGAAGGTAAAGAATTTCCATCGCGTGCAATCAATTTTCGAGAAACGTTAAGTAATTTAATTAATAACCCCGATTTGCCGGAGGATAATCGTAACTATTTAAAAACATACTTTGAACTATTTTCGGGAGAAGATACTGTTCAAATTCTTTCCTTTAATTACACTTCTGTATTAAAACAATTACACGATAAATCTGACACGAGAATACCTATTACTTATAGA
>CALJSD010000070.1 GCA_937976325.1 uncultured Carnobacterium sp. | reverse complement strand
GACAAACCATCAGTGGTTGCTCAATCATTATCTGAATTACGTTTACACTTCGGTAAGAAACATAACTTAATCGATACTAACAAGTTCAACTTCCTATGGGTTGTTGATTGGCCATTATTAGAACATGACGCTGAAGAAAATCGTTATGTTGCAATGCACCACCCATTCACTCGTCCAGTGAACGAAGATTTCCAAGCATTAATCGATGATCCAGCAGGAGCGAAAGCACAAGCCTACGATATCGTATTAAACGGATATGAATTAGGTGGAGGTTCATTACGTATTTACCGTCGCGATATGCAAGAAGCGATGTTCAAAGTTTTAGGATTTACAAAAGAATCTGCGGAAAGTCAATTTGGATTCTTATTAGACGCATTAGATTACGGATTCCCACCACACGGAGGAATTGCTCTTGGGTTAGACCGTTTAGTAATGTTACTAGCTGGCGAAGACAACATCCGTGAAGTCATCGCGTTTCCTAAGAATAGCTCAGCTGTGGATCCAATGACACAAGCTCCAAGTGAAGTGTCAGCAAAACAACTAGATGAGCTTTCATTAAAAATTAAATAAGACCTGAATGGATTTCTAAAAGGAGGAAGAAACTTTGAAGAGTAGTAAAGGGGTTGTGTTTAAACGACAACAACGTATCCTTCAGCTTTTACAAGAAAACCACGAGATGTCTGTCGAAGACTTATCGAAAGACTTAGAAGTTTCTGAAATCACCATTCGAAGAGATTTACAGCAATTTGAAGACCAAGGAGTTATCGAGCGCTTCTACGGAGGCGCAAGGTATCTTGCTGGAAAAATAAAAAAAGAAAACGTGGAACAAATTCAATATAATTCCATGAAGAAAAACATCGCAAGAAGAGCCGCGGGATTAGTAAGAGATCATGATATGGTCTTTATTAACTCAGGCTCTACTGCCTTTTTGTTATTAAATTTTCTAGCAGATGCCAACGTTACAATCTTAACGAATAATGGTCGCTCCATCTTCAAAAAGCCAACCACGAAAGCGTCCATTGTGATTAGTGGTGGGGAGATTTTCGAACAGAAAAAATCTCTTGTCGGGGATTTCGCGATTAACTCATTCTCAAAAGCTAGAGCAGATATTTGCTTCTTAGGAGTTGGTGGAATTAGTAAAAACGGGATTTCGACCTATGCGCTTCCAGAGACTGCTGTGAACCGTGTGATTTTAGAACGTACGACAGGGCACCGCATCATCGTAACAGAAGGATTTAAAGTGGGTCGTGATTCAAACTTCCATACGGCTGACTGTAATATGATTACTCATTTAATTACAGATCATACCGCTGACCCTGAAACAGTGGCTTATTTAAAGAGTATTGGTGTGAAAGTGTTATTTATTTCGTAATGAAAAAGAATGTAGAGGTATAAAATGATTGAATTAGGAGAACGATTAACTCGAGTTGCTAGTTTTGTTCTAAACGGTTCAAAGGTATGCGATGTTGGGAGTGACCATGCGTATTTACCAGTGTATTTAATTCAAAATAACCAGATTACTTCAGCGATTGCGGGTGAAGTAGTTGAGGGGCCGTTTTTATCGGCTAAACAAACCGTTCGTGATTACCGCATGGAAGACCGCATTGAAGTTCGATTAGGGGACGGGTTGCAGATTCTTTCGAAAGAAGATGGTATCACTGCTGTTACGATTTGTGGAATGGGCGGAGAACTCATTTCTCGCATCCTAGAAGCTGGATACAATGGCGGTCATTTAAACGGTCATGAGCGACTCATTCTTCAACCAAACGTCGCTGAGCATTTCGTACGTGAATGGTTAATGAATCATTCGTATCGGATTACTCATGAGACTGTTGTTGAAGATAACCATCGCCTATATGAAATTATTGTCGCTGAACCTGTAAACGAACGTGTAGAATACACAGAACTAGAATTAAAATACGGTCCTATTTTATTGAAAGAACCAACAGATTTATGTGTTGCAAAATGGAATCGAATGAACCGTAAAAGCAAAGAGATTTTGGAACAATTACAGAAGAGTAAGACGCCTCAACATGAAAAAATTGAGCAGTTTGAAAAAGCGTTTAATGAATTGCAAGGAGTGATTGATCGTGCCAACAGTTAGAGATGTGGTAAGCCGTTTTGAAAAACGTGTACCAAAGAGTCTTTCGGTTCCTAAAGACCCCATTGGACTTCATTTTGGAGATTGGAATCAAGAAGTTAAATTGATTATGACGACGCTGGATATTCGTCCAAGTGTCATCGAAGAAGCCATTGCAAAAAACGTTGATTTAATTATTGCGCATCATCCGCCAATTTTTAGACCAGTTGCGTTATTTGATTTAACCGTTCCGCAAAACAAAATGTTCCAACAAATTTTGAAGCATGATATTGCGGTGTACGCAGCACATACCAACCTTGATGTCGTTGAAGGCGGCGTGAATGATTGGCTGGCAGATGAATTGCTATTATCGGATGTAACAGTGATGTCTCCAACGACAACCATTCCTTCTGTTAAAGTCGTGACTTATGTTCCTAAGAACGAAGCAAATACGGTTCTAGAAGCGATGTTTGAAGCGGGAGCTGGGACAATTGGAGACAACTATAAAGATTGTGCGTTCCAAAGTTCAGGAGTTGGCCAGTTCACACCGGTTGAAGGGGCAAATCCTGCAATCGGATCGTTAAGTAAACCAGAATTTGTAGAAGAAGTGAAACTTGAGGTTGTTTGCTCTGAAGAAGTGTTAAGTGATGTTTTACGCTCCTTAAGAGAAGCTCATCCTTACGAAGAACCAGCAATCGACGTCTTCTCATTGAAGAATGCTGGAAAGACTTTAGGTTTTGGGCGTGTAGGAAATCTTCCTAAAGAGATGAATGAAGATGAATTTATCGCATTTGTTACTGAGCGATTTAATCTTAAGGGCTTACGATATGTTCCTTCTCGCGTGAACCCAGATGGCCTCATTTCAAGAGTTGCTGTAATGGGTGGTTCCGGTGGAAATTACTATTTGGATGCACTAAGAAACGGTGCGGATGCCTTTGTAACAGGTGATATTTTCTATCATACGGCGCATGATATTCAAGAAACTCCATTATTCTTAGTGGACGCTGGGCATCATATCGAAGTCGTTTGTCGAAAACAATTAGCCAAATGGGTTAATGAATGGAAAGAAGAAAATAATTGGGATGTAACAGTCATCGAAAGTGAAACTTTTACAGATCCATTTGAATTTTATAAAGCAGGTGAAGAAAATGCATAAAGAATTAACAGAACGTTTTATCCGTTACGTAAAGAAAGAAACTAGATCTGACGAAACAAGTCAAACAGTCCCAACAACGCCATCTCAAACAGCGTTTTTAAAAGACTTAGAGCAAGAGTTAAATGAATTAGGATTCCAAGAAGTTTATTTAAATCCTAAAAACAGCTTCCTAACAGCAACAATCCCTTCAAACGTTGACCATGAAGTGCCAACGATTGGATTTATTGCTCACGTGGATACAGCTGATTTTGAAGCTAGAAATATTCAACCTCAAATCCACGAAAACTATAACGGTGAAGCAATTGTGCTAGACGAAGAAGGAAAATTCGTATTAGACCCTAAAGACTTCCCGAACTTAAAGAACTATGTTGGACAAACATTAATTACAACAAATGGTAAAACATTACTAGGTGCTGACGACAAATCTGGTGTGACAGAAATTGTCACAGCAGGTGCTTATTTATTACAACATCCAGAAATCAAACACGGAAAAATTCGTGTAGCATTTGGTCCAGACGAAGAAATCGGACGTGGAGCTGATTTATTCGATGTGGAACAATTTGCATGTGATTTTGCTTATACAATGGATGGTGGACCAGTTGGTGAATTAGAATACGAAAGCTTTAACGCTTGCCGTGCTACAGTTCGTATTCAAGGAAAGAACGTTCACCCAGGAACAGCTAAAGATACAATGGTAAGTGCACTTGAATTAGCTCGTAAGTTCCAAAACGCACTTCCAGAGTTCGAAGTTCCTGAACACACAACAGGACGTGAAGGATTCTACCACTTAGTAGCAGAGGAAGGTGTTGTCGAAGAAGCTAAATTAGTGTACATCTTACGCGACCACAGCCGTGCATTATTCAATGCGAAAAAAGACATGATGATACGCATTGCTTCTCGTATGAATAAGGAATTAGATACAGATCGTATTACTGTTGACTTACACGACGAGTACTACAACATGGCTGAAATCATCGAAAAAGATTTCCGTTGTGTAGATGTGGCAAAACAAGCGTTAGAAAACTTAGATATCGTTCCAATTATTAAACCAATTCGTGGTGGTACAGATGGTTCTAAGATTTCATTCATGGGATTACCAACTCCAAATATTTTTGCTGGTGGCGAAAACATGCATGGACGCTATGAATATGTTGCTGTGGAATCAATGGAAAAAGCAACACAAGTCATTATCGAAATCGCTCGTTTAGCAGCGTTATAATTTTTAACAGTAAAAAGAAAGGAGTGAGTTCATGACATTTGATGGTATTTTCACCAAATGGATGATGGACGAAGTGGCGCCTCTATTAGTTGGAGGACGTATTACAAAAATTCATCAGCCATTACCATACGATGTACAATTCACCATTCGTGCCAACAGAAAAAATTACTTACTCGTATGTTCGGCACACCCAATGATGGCTCGTGTACAATTTATTTCTGAGAAACCAGAGAATCCAGAAGTTGCTCCTAACTTTTGTATGATTCTTCGTAAGTATTTAGAAGGATCTATTATCCAATCGTTCACTCAGGTAGAGAATGACCGTATTCTACAGTTGGATGTTTCAACGCGAGATGAACTTGGGGATAAGGCTGGATATCGTTTCACAATTGAGATGATGGGACGTCATAGTAATCTATTTCTAGTGAATCAAGAAGACAACACGATTATCGATTGTGTAAAACGTGTCTCTCTTGGTCAAAACAGTTATCGTACCTTACAACCAGGTGCAAGCTATGTGATGCCACCTCAAACGCAGAAGAAGAATCCTTTTGATTATTCGCTATTTGAACTAGATAGCTTACTTCATCCATTTATCGGAGAACCAGGAGAAAGAACATTGATGAATGTCTTTCAAGGGATTAGTAAGCAATCCGCTCATGAGATTGTTGAACGTAGTGAGAGAGAGGGCCAAAGCTTAGCAGAAGCCTTACATCACTATCTCGAAGAAGGGAATACAGCGATTCAGCCTACACTTACAAAGGCAGAGGATGGGAAGACGTACTTTTTACCGTTTCCGTATTTGAGTAAGACGGGTGAGTCACAAAACTTTGAGAGTCTATCTGAATTACTAAGTGCATACTATGTACAGAAGATTCAAGAAGAAAAGATTCAGCAATTAGCAGGTCACTTATTACAAATGTTGAAATCAGAACTTCGTAAGAACCGTGAGAAAATGGTAAAACTCGATGAAGACTTAGCCAGAACTGAAGATGCAGATCATTATCGCGTTTACGGTGATTTAATTAATACGTATCAACACCAAATTGAAAAAGGTGCAAGTAGTGTAACGGTTCAAAACTTCTATGAGGACTATGAAGAAGTGACGATTCCATTAAATCCATTATTAACGGCTTCTCAAAATGCGCAGGCGTATTTTAAAAAATATCAAAAACTAAGAAATGCAGTCGCTCATATTCATGAGCAACAAGAAGCAACGAAGAACGAAATGGATTACTTAGAAAGTGTTATTTACCAAATCGAAGAAGCGGATGTATTTAACTTAGAAGCCATTCGTGAAGAACTTGTTGAGAGTGGCTACTTAAAACGTTCTGCGTTGAAAAAAGGTATTAAGAAACAAGGTGGCGCGAAACCACATGTGTTTTATGCAACAGACGGCACACGAATCTTGGTTGGACGAAATAACTTACAAAACGACCAATTAACACTTCGACAAGCGAAAAAGGAATACTTATGGCTTCATGCGCAAAATATTCCAGGATCCCACGTGATTATTGAATCTAGTAATCCAGCTGAAGAAACGATTGGTGAAGGCGCGATGCTTGCTGCATACTATTCGAAATATCGTCTTTCTGGAACAGTTCCAGTGGATTATGTTCAAGTTTCAAAAATTCGTAAACCAAATGGAGCTAAACCAGGTTTTGTAGTCTACGAAGGTCAGCAAAATACGTATATCACGCCAGATCCATTAAAGATTGAAGCGTTAAAAAATAATAAACCGAAATAGAGGAATATTATGAAAATTATTGTGACAGGGTTTGACCCTTTCGGAGGGGAAAAGATTAATCCATCGATTGAATGTGTGAAGGCTCTCCCGGAAATTGAAGGAGTAGAACTCATTCGTTTAGAATTACCGACTGTATTTAAGGAATCAGCAAAGCGTTTAAATGAAGTCATTAATGATGTGAAACCAGACGCAGTATTGAGCGTTGGTCAAGCAGGTGGACGAGCTGGTATTACCATGGAACGTATTGCGATAAATGTCGATGATGCGAGAATTCCTGATAATATTAGTCAACAACCGATTGATGAAACCATTCAAACTGAAGGTGAACCGGCTTACTTTTCAACATTGCCGATTAAACGAATTGTAAAAGCAATCCGTGAGGCAGGAATTTCGGCGGAAGTTTCCAATTCCGCTGGGACATTTGTATGTAACCACATCATGTATCAATCATTATTTGCTGCGACAAAGGCCGAGAAACCTTTCAAAGCCGGATTTATGCATATTCCGTTTATTCCAGAGCAAACGACGGATAAACCGTCTTTACCGCTTGAAGAGAGCACAAAAGCGTTACAAATCGCGATTGAGACCATTCGTGATTATATAAATGATGAAGATCTTAAGGTTCAAGAAGGAGCCATTTTTTAGAAAGGAGGGATTTGAATAATGTCACCAAAAGCAGCATATATTCATATCCCTTTTTGTTCGCATATTTGTTATTACTGCGATTTTAATAAAGTCTTTATTGAAGGACAACCAGTCGATGAGTATATTGAATTACTCATTAAGGAAATGGAATTAACGGGGAAAAAATATAAAATTTCACCACTTGAAACATTATATGTTGGTGGAGGGACACCCTCTTCATTAAATCCACACCAAATGGAACGATTGTTAGATGGCATTCATCAACATTTACCGCTTCAAAAAGGGGCAGAGTTTACAATGGAGTTAAATCCCGATGATGGCACTCCTGAACTTCTTTCTGTGATGAAGGAAGGCGGCGTGAACCGTCTCAGCATGGGAGTCCAAACCTTCAACAACGATTTACTGAAAGCAATTGGTCGTAAGCATACAAAAAAAACGGCAATACGTACTATTGAGAACGCAAGACAAGTCGGATTTGAGAATATGAGTATCGACTTGATTTTTAGGCTTCCAAAACAGACAATTTCAGATTTTGAAGAGAGTTTAAAAATGGCGATGACTCTAGACCTGCCTCATTATTCCATTTACTCGCTCATATTAGAGCAGAAGACAGTCTTTTATAATTTGATGAGACAAGGGAAGCTTCCATTGCCGACCCAGGATGAAGAGGCTGATATGTTTGAACTAGCAATGCAGACAATGGAGAACTTTGGTCGCCATCATTATGAAATTAGTAATTATGCACTTAACGGTTATGAATCAAGACATAATCTTCATTATTGGAAGGCGGATGAGTACTTTGCGTTTGGTGCAGGTGCTCATGGGTATGTGAATGGAGTTCGTTACCAAAATAATGGACCTATTCAACATTATCTTTCGCCGCTAAGACAAGGTAAACTTCCTATCTTTTCAGAAACACAATTGTCTAGAAAACAACTGATAGAAGAGTTTATGTTTTTAGGGTTAAGGAAATTTTCTGGTGTGTCTAAGAAAGAATTCATGGAAAGATTTGGAAATTCTATGGATGAAATTTATGGAGAAGTCATCCAAGAATTAATAGAAGAAAAGTTACTCACAACCACTACTGATGGATATGTACTAACACATCAAGGGAAGTTCCTTGGAAATAATGTTTTCCAAGCATTTTTGATTGATGAAAATCAAAATGAAATTTTTTGAAAATAGGGGATATTGTTAAACATTTCTTAAAGAATGTGGTATTATACTTTATGGCATTTTAAATGCAAAAAATAAAACAAAAGAAAAGGGGATATCTATCCAATGGAAAATATCGTTAAGATTTTAACAGCACCAGCATTCGTGTCTGCTATCTTCTCAACAATTTCTATTATCTTAGTGGGTTATTTCATCCGCAAGAAAAATATTGTTGATGCAAACAGTGGTAAAGTTTTATCTAACGTTTTACTATCAGTTGCACTTCCTGCGTTAGCGTTCAAAGCCTTCATGGTTGACATTAACGACAAAACATTTACAACTGGTTTAAACGTATTTATTTTCGGCTTTATCGCTTATGTAATTTTAATTCTTTTAGGAGAATTATTCTTTATTAAGGAGAAAGGTGACCGTAAAACTACTTTATCAGTATTAACAACATTCGGTTCTACAACTTTCTTCGGTATTCCAATTATTAACGGCTTATTAGGAGCAGCTGGTATTTTATATGCTAACATCTTCAACTTAGCATACCGTGTGTTTTTATATTCTTACGGATTAATTCGTATGAGCGGATTAAAATTCGAAAAGAAAAACTTCAAAATGATTTTCGGTAACATCATCGTTATCGCAACATTTGCCGGATTATTAATCTGGATCTTCCAAGGTTCATTACCACAAGTTGCTGTAGAAGTCAAAGTTGGTGAAGAAACTAAAGAAGTTATGTACGCTTTCTTACGTATTGATAAGACTGCTCCATGGTTATTCAAAGCAATCACTTACTTAGCTGACTTAAGCTCACCACTTGCTTGGTTAGCAATCGGTATCACTTTAGGAAACATCTCTTTAGGTGATGCTGTTAAAGATAAGATGGTTTGGTACTACAGCGTTGTTAAATTAATTTTAGTTCCAGCTGTATTTGTTGCTATTATTTTCGCAGTTAGCCCATTCTTACCAATGGCTCCTGAAGCTTCAAAAGGTATTCTAATTATGTTAGCTACACCACCAGCAACAGTTGCCGTGGCTTACGCTATCAAATACGATAAAGAAGCAGCTCTTGCAAGTAACGCATCATTACTAGGAACTGTATTAGCAGTATTCGCAATCGTCTTCTGGATTGTTGCTGGATCTGTTATTTTCCCTGGATAGGATAAACCATAAAAGTAGATCGAATTTCGGTCTACTTTTCAATTTTTACAAAATGGAGGATTTAAAATGAAAGTTTTAGCATATGGTGTTCGTGAAGTTGAATTACCAATTTTCGAACAAGTAAACAAAAAATTTGGATACGAATTAACATGTATTCCAGAATACTTAAATTCTGAAGAAACTGCTCGCAAAGCAGAAGGTTTCAAAGCTGTTATCTTACGTGGTAACTGCTGGGCAAACAAAGAAACTTTAGATATCTACAAAGAATTAGGAGTAGAGTACGTATTAACTCGTACTGTTGGTGTAAACCACATCGATGCTGAATACGCAAAATCATTAGGAATGAAATTAGGTTACGTTCCTTTCTATTCTCCAAACGCAATTAGTGAATTAGCTGTAACATTAGCAATGACATTATTACGTAACGTTGCTTACACTGCAGCGAAAACAAGTCAACAAGATTTCACTGTAGACACTCAAATGTTTGCTAAAGAAATCCGTAACTGTACTGTTGGGGTTGTTGGTATCGGACGTATCGGTTTAACAACTGCAACATTATTCAAAGGTTTAGGCGCTAACGTATTAGCTTACGATGCTTTCCCTAAAGAAGGCGTTGACCACATCTGTACTCAAGTACCTTTAGATGAGTTATTAGCTAAATCTGACGTGATTTCAATTCACGCTCCTTACATTCCTGCAAACGGAAAAGTAATCACTAAAGAATTCATCAGCAAAATGAAACCAGGTGCTATCTTAGTAAACACTGCTCGTGGTGAATTACAAGATATCGATGCGATCATCGAAGCTTTAGAATCTGGTCACTTACGTGGTGTTGGTTTAGACGTATTAGAAGGAGAAAGCGAAGTATTCTTCAAAGACTTACGTGGTCAAGAAATCAAAAATCCAGCTATCCGTAAATTAGTTGAATTATACCCACGTGTATTATTAACACCTCATATGGGTAGTTACACTGATGAAGCAGTATTAAACATGGTTGAAACAAGTTTTGAAAACTTAAAAGAATATGTTGAAACTGGTTCATGTAAAAACGACATTCAATGCTAATTGAAAGCAAATGAAAAACATCTCTTAGAGCAATCTAAGAGATGTTTTTTTGCTTTATAAATATTTAAAAATCGCTAGGAACATAAAGATAGCTCCTGCTAAAACAAAGAGATGCCAGATGACATGATAGAAATTATGATATTTACGTTTGTAAAAGATTGTACCAAGAGAGTAGCTCAATCCTCCAAGGAAGAGATAGAGGATGCCACCCCAGCCCATACTTTCATATAAAGGCTTCAATGTGAAAATGGATACCCATCCCATAGCTAAATAGAGAAATACTGAAATTTTAGAGAATTTCTCTAAGAAGAATGCTTCGATAATGACGCCCCCAATCGCGAAGGCCCATATAGCAATACAGAAGGTTAATCCTTGTTGACCTCCGATTCCAATCAAGCAGAATGGGGTATAGGTTCCAGCGATTAATAAGTAAATGGAAGAGTGATCAATCCGTTGAAATACTTTTGCTGCTTTTGTAAATTTAAAACTATGGTAGAGTGTCGATGCTAGAAATAACAAGATAAGCGAAGCGCCATAAACGCTAAATGCAATGATTTGAGTGGTGTTATTGACTGCTACTGCCTTCATTAAGAGAAGTACAAGAGCAGTGATCGCTAGTGCGACACCGATACCGTGAGTAACAGCGTTTAGTACTTCGCCGATGATTTCGGACTTAATGGATTGTACTTTACGAGCTTTCTTTAGAGTGGTTTCTTTCATGAACTCACGCTCCTTTCGATAAGTATCATTATAGAAGGTAAATCTTTTTTTGTCCAACAGACTTTTTCGGACTTTTTTGTGAAATGGAGGTACGTTCCTTGTTAAGAAAGGCTTAAATAGGCGTTTTTAAGTTCCCATTACTTGTGTTTTATAGTAGAATAGTAAATATATCAATAACGGGGTTTCCCATAAAAGGAGAATAAAAAATGAGTGTTCATATTAATGCTACAAAAGGCCAAGTTGCTGAATCAGTTTTAATGCCAGGAGATCCATTGCGTGCAAAATTTATTGCTGAACATTATTTAACAGAAGTAGAACAATACAATGCAGTCCGTAACATGTTTGGTTACACTGGATTATATAAAGGTCAACGTGTATCTGTTCAAGGTAGTGGGATGGGGATTCCATCTATTATGATTTATGCCAATGAATTATTCACTGAATTTGGCGCAGAACGCATCATCCGTATCGGTTCTGCCGGCGGTATGCAAGAAGATGTTAAAGTTCGTGATATCGTTTTAGCACAAGGAGCTACAACAGATTCATCAATTTTCAACAACATTTTCCAAAACCAAGTAACTTTTGCTCCAATCGCAAGCTTTAACTTATTAGATAAAGCCTATCATTTAGCAAAAAATCGTGGTGTTGGAGTTCACGTTGGTAACGTATTGTCATCTGACCGTTTCTATAACGCTGAATTAGACAAGAAAAAATTAATGGATTACGGAATGCTTTGTGTGGAAATGGAAGCTGCAGGATTATATGCTTTAGCGGCTCAACACAAAAAAGAAGCATTAGCAATTCTTACAATTAGTGACCACCTATTAACAGGTGAAGAAACAACTGCACAAGAACGTGAACAAACATTTAATGATATGATGGAAATCGCGTTGGAAACTGTACGTGCATAAATTTTGAAGTAGAAAGAAGGAACCCGAATGGGAAATAATCCAAAACCTCAAGGTGCTGTTCAAAACGGTCTTGAGTCAAAAAAAGTTTCCGTTTGGATATTATTTTTAGCAGTATTATTAACGGGAGTATTTACTTATTTTGGAACGAGCTATGCTGCTCGAACTTCACAAAATCAAGTTGCTCAATCTGAGGCAAAAAATGATTCAAATAGTGATTCTGTTGCATCAAGTGGTGATCTTACTAATGAAGATTTAAAAAAACTAGAACTTGTATATGACACACTTGTGAACGGTTATGTTGATAAAAACATTAATAAAGATGATCTTATCAACGGAGCCTTAAAAGGAATGGCAGAGGCTACAGGAGATCCATATACGAACTATTTAGTCAATGATGAGACTGCAGCTATCGATGAAACAATGACAGGTTCATTTGGAGGAATCGGTGCTGAATTACGTTCTGAAAACAACCGTGTCATCATTAGTAACACGCGTGAAGGAACTCCATCTCAAAAGATTGGTCTTCAAGAAAACGATGTGATTTTAAAAGTTGATGGCGAGGACATGGAAGGTAAAAGTATTTCTTATGTTGTATCTAAGGTTCGTGGTGAAGTCGGAACAGATGTAACCCTAACAATTCAACGTGGTACACAAGAGCTAGAAGTGAAGATTACTCGAGCTAAAATTGCTATTGAAACAGTTAAAGGAACTGTGGATTCAACAGACGCGACAATCGGTCATGTTCAAATCAACTCATTTGCTAAAAACACAGCCAAAGAAGTTGAAAAAGCCGTAACAGATTTACGTGAAAAAGGCGTTAAGAAATTTATTTTCGACGTTCGTTATAATCCAGGAGGACTTTTAGACCAAGCGATTATGATTGCGAACATGTTTCTTGATGAAGGAAAAACAATTTTGAATGTTGAAAACCGTAATGGACAAATCAAGTCATATAATGCTTCTAAAGACTATGGTACATTCAAGATTACAGAACCATATGTATTACTTGTGAACGAAGGTAGTGCTTCTGCCTCTGAAATTCTAGCTGCTGCATTAAAAGAGTCTGCAGATGCAAAATTAATCGGTACGAAGACTTATGGTAAAGGAACTGTTCAATCTGTTGTGGAAGTTGGCGATAACGCCGAATTGAAATACACGATGGCAAAATGGTTAACACCAAACAAAACGTGGATTCATAAAACAGGTATCGAACCAACTGAAGAAGTATCAATGCCAGATTATTACAACATTACAATTATTGATACACGTGAAGTTGTAAAAGAGGGTGCTGTGTCTGATAACGTGAAAACAATCGAAACAATCCTTAAAGGTTTAGGATACGACGTGACAGCAGATGGATACTTCGATAGTAAAACAACTGAAGCTGTAAAAGAATTCCAAAAATCAAAAGGATTATCAGAAACTGGCGAAGTAGATGAAAAAACTGGTACAGCATTAATGAGTGCAATTCGTGATGCGCTAAAAGCAAACGATACTCAATACAAAGCTGCTGTAAAAGCTTTACAATAATAAAGGAGGATGGGAATGTACGAAGAAAACCAAGTGGAAAATTCGACCCTGTCTTCTATTGAAGAGAGAATGAACTCTCGTAAGAATAAAGGGGATGACCATAAGAAAAAACATCCAATTTTAGAAGAAATTCTTAGCTGGATTTGGTCTATTGCCGTTGCAAGTGTCATTATGGCAATTCTCTACTTCTTTGTTGGTCGTCCGTTTACTGTGAGTGGACAATCGATGTATCCAACGCTTCATAATGGAGATCATATGATTATGTCTAAGCTTGGTGGTATTAACCGTTTTGACGTGGTTGTATTGCAAGCTCCAGACGAAGATAAAGAATATATCAAACGCGTCATTGGAATGCCTGGTGATACGGTTGAAGTGAAAAATGGTGTTCTGTATATTAACGGAAAAGAAGTGGAGCAACCATTTATTAACACAAATAACGACAAGAAGACAGTCTTCATCGATGATTTTACATTGAAAGAGTTAACCGGAGAGGACAAGGTTCCTGAAGGGAAATATTTTGTCATGGGAGACAATCGAGGCGTTTCGAAAGATAGTCGAATGATTGGATTTATTGATAAGTCTGCCATTGAAGGGAAAGCCGTATTTACAGTATGGCCATTGAATCGTATCGGTGGATTGAAAGACTATTCATATTTATATCAATAGAGAGTAAAGAGGCAGATTTCTGTCTCTTTTTCTTTTGCTTGTAGAATAACCAGCTTCAGAAAACGATTTCATTATTGTTGACTTTCTATCGAAATATGCGTAAAATAGAAAAGTACATTTTTAAAGGAGGAAGAGTATGGATCAAATTTTTGTGCGTTCATTTGACGCGATGTTAGAGTTAAGACATTTTACGTCAATTATCCTCGCATGTATTTGCGGACTGTTAATTGGATACGAACGAAAAGCCAGAAATAAACAAGCCGGTGTTAAAACGCACGTTATCGTTTGTTTAACTTCCGCCTTGATGATGATTATTTCAAAAGAAGCGTTTCTTGATACTCATGATTTTGATTCGACACGTGTTGCAGCGCAAATCGTTAGTGGTATTTCCTTCATTGGTGGGGGAATCATCTTCATGCGTGACAAGAAAATTAGTGGACTAACAACGGCTGCTGGTATTTGGGCGACTTCCGGTATCGGTATGGCGATTGGTGGAGGATTATGGTTCTTTGGCCTTGTATGTAGCATTTTCGTCATGTTGATTCAGTGGTTAACGCATGACTTTACAAAACAACACCAAATTTATCAAGCAAGTATTAATGGAACAGTAGGAGACATCTCACTCGTTCATGATATTTATCAATATTGCGACTTGAAACAATACCAAATCGCGAATGTTGATGTAAAAGATATCGGCAGTAAATATGAAATTAATATTCAGATTGAAAATGACAAGCAAATTTCGATTGATGATATTGAAGCAACAATCAGGGAGAGACATATTGACTTCAAGATTAAGAAAGTGAAGTTCAAGTCATCAGAAAACAATTCGCAATAGTAAAGCTGAGACTGAAGCAATTCAGTCTCTTTTAATTTAACTAGGTGGATTGCTATTCTATTTCTAAATTGTTAAACTAATGACATATATTGTTTGTAAATTTTACACTTAAGGAGATTTGTATGATGAATAGAGAAGAAGTCGTTGCATTACAACACCAACGTTATGCTACTAAAAAATTCGATCCAGCTCGTCGTATTTCTGATGAAGATTGGGCAGCGCTTGTTGAAGTCGGTAGATTAGCTCCTTCTTCACTTGGATTTGAACCTTGGAAATTGCTTTTATTAAATAACGAAGAAATGAAGCAAGATTTAAAATCAATGGCTTGGGGCGCTGTTTCAATGCTTGATGGTGCTAGTCATTTTGTGATTTATCTAGCTCGTAAAGGTGTGAACTATGAAACTCCTTATATCGAAAAATTAATGCAAGAAGTAAGACATAGAAGTTATGATCCCGATTCTGCTTATGCGCATCGTATTAAGAGTTTCCAAGAAAGTGATGCCAAGCTGAACGATGAACGTTCACTCTTTGACTGGGCAAGTAAACAAACGTATATCCAAATGACAAATATGATGAATGCGGCAGTTCTAATGGGGATGGATTCATGTCCGATTGAAGGATTCGATAAAGATAAAGTAGAAGCTTATTTTGAAGAAAAAGGTGTTCTTGATACTTCAGAATTTGGAGTATCTGTTATGTGTGCTTTTGGTTATAGAGATGAAGAGATTAAACCAAAAGTTCGTTGGAATACAGAAAGTATTTACGAAGTAATCGACTAAAATTTTTGCATATAAATGAAATCTCAGTGCAATGACAAGGAATCGTTGTTGTACTGAGATTTTTCGTTATAGGGATGAGGAAGAGAACGGAAAAAAGAATGAAAACATGTTATAATGTTTGATGGTTCTATATGTATGATTTATTAAAGATTAAATAGAAAGGATTCGAAACGTATGGCAACAATCCAATGGTTCCCTGGGCATATGGCCAAAGCGCGCCGGGAAGCAACAGAAAAATTAAAACTAGTCGATGTTGTGATTGAAATGGTGGATGCTCGTATTCCAGAATCAAGTCGCAATCCTATTATCGAAGAAATTAAAGGTCAAAAGAAACAGTTAATTTTATTAAACAAAGTGGATTTGGCAGATCCATCTCAAACAAAACGTTGGAATGATTATTTTACTAGTCAAGGAATTAAAGTTCTTACAACTGAAGCTAAAGACGGAAAAGGGATTAAGCAAGTAAAGGCTGCGATTAAAGAATTAATGGCACCAGTCTTTGAAAAGAATCTAGAAAAAGGAATCCGTCCTAGACCGATTCGCTTAATGGTTCTTGGAATTCCAAACGTTGGAAAATCAACCTTTATCAACCGTATGATTAATAAAAATCAAGCAGAAACTGCTAACCGTCCTGGTGTTACAAAGGGACAACGTTGGTTGAAAATCGGAAATGATTTTGAATTATTAGATACACCAGGAATTCTATGGCCGAAGTTTGAAAGTGAAGAAGTTGGAAATAAACTAGCGTTAACTGGAGCTATTAAAGACGCGCTCCTTCATATGGATGATATTGCATTATTTGCTCTTAGTCAGTTTAAATTGGATTATCCAGAGTATTTAAAGAAAGCTTATCGATTATCGGATGATGATTTAGAGCTCTCAAACGTAGATTTATTAATGTTAATTACAAAGAATTTAGGCTTTAAAGAAGATTATGAAAAGGCAAGTGAACGAATCGTGTTTGATATTCGTTCAGGGAAACTTGGTCGTTATACACTAGACCAAGCGCCAGTCTCTTTAACGGAGGAAGCATAATGGAAAAACGTTCCATCAAAGAAATCAAACTGATTCTTGAAGAAATTCAAACATTATCGGATGAGCGTTTAACTGAACTTCGAAGTGACGAACGTAAAGGTGTTCAAGATTTAATTGCCAAATTCGAACGCCAATACGCCAAAAAAGCAGAACGTGCTGCTCACTTTGAGGAAATGCAAAGTTTTGAACGTGCAGCTAAACAAAAAGGCTACCAAATGATTGCAGGAATTGATGAAGTGGGTCGCGGTCCACTTGCTGGTCCAGTGGTTGCAGCTGCCGTGATTCTTCCTGAAGGAATGGAAGATATCGGTCTGGATGATTCAAAGAAATTAAGCGCCAAGAAGCGTGCTGAGATTTTTGAAATCATTAAAGAACAAGCCATCGCAATTGGTATCGGTATTGTAGATGCGTTTACGATTGATAAAATTAATATTTATGAGGCTAGTAAAGTGGCAATGAAGAGAGCGATTGAATTATTGCCGGAGCAGCCAGACTACTTATTGATTGATGCAATGAGACTAGAAACTGGAATTCCAGAAGAAGGAATCATTAAAGGGGACGCTAAGAGTATCTCCATTGCAGCGGCTAGTATTGTTGCTAAAGAGGTCAGAGATCAAATGATGAAAGATTACGAACAGTTGTATCCTGGTTATGGCTTTGCGCAAAATGCAGGTTATGGTACGAAAGCTCATCTTGAAGGCCTTGAAAAATTAGGTCCAACACCGATTCACCGCATGACTTTTGCACCAGTCAAAGATTATCAATAAAAACCAAAACAGAACTCTTTCTCGTAAATAGTATTGAAAGACTATTTCGAGAGGGAGTTTTTTTATGATTTGGACAAAACGTAGATTACTGATTGCTGTTGCGATGAGCGATACATTAACTAGTAAGCAATTTTATGAATTATTTGCTCGATTGGATGAAGATATGTCTTTAAACGATACCTTCGTTCTTGGGGATTTGAAGTATTCACTGCCTGAAGAGACCAATAAATGGATAGAGTCGATGGAATGGGATTCAGAAATAAAAAGATTACAGGAGAAAAAGGTCAAAATATTAACGATTTTGGACGGCGCGTATCCACAAAGGTTGAAAGAGATATACTTACCTCCTATTGTATTATTTTATAGAGGAAACCTGTCACTCATTAATCAGAGGGCTGTTGCTATTGTGGGGTCAAGAAATCATTCTAAA
>CALJSD010000069.1 GCA_937976325.1 uncultured Carnobacterium sp. | reverse complement strand
AATTTGACCACGAGAAGACGTTCCGGCCGTTAAAACCACCGCTTTTGAACGGTAGATGGCACCTGTATTCGTGATAACCCCTTTACATACGCCGTCTTCCACAATCAATTCTTCCGCAATTCCTTGGCGTAAATCCAAGTTTTCTTGCTTCTCGATTGTCTTCTTCATTTCTTGCGCGTATAAATGCTTATCCGCTTGCGCACGTAAGGCACGTACGGCAGGACCTTTCCCTGTATTTAGCATACGCATTTGAATATACGTTTTGTCAATGTTGCGGCCCATTTCGCCCCCAAGAGCGTCGATTTCACGCACAACAACCCCTTTTGCAGGTCCCCCTACAGATGGGTTACATGGCATGAAGGCCACCATTTCTAAATTCATTGTGAGTAATAATGTTTTTGCGCCCATACGTGCACTTGCTAGCGCCGCTTCACTTCCGGCATGTCCTGCACCGACGACAACTACATCATAATTTCCAGCTTCGTAAGTTGTTACCATAGTCTCTCCTTTACTTTCTTTCTCCATAAAATTCTACTTTGTGACTAACATATTCGCCTGCTTCATAATTAAACTTCGCAGAAAAGAACGGTTCATTCCCTAAAATCCACTCTAGGAAAATGCGGTCCCCTTCCCAAGACGGCTTCTCGAGGATTTCATCGTAAGGAACCCATTCCAGCGTCCCTTCTGGCGAATCAATCAGCTCTCCTGAAAACTCCGTCACACGAAACACATACGTATACCAATCGTGACCTGGGGTAAATTCTGGGAAGGTGATGATTCCTTTCATCTCCATCTTTGTAGCCGTCAGTCCTGTTTCTTCAAATATTTCACGCACGGCACATTCTTCAGGAGTCTCTGCTGCTTCGAGTTTGCCACCAACGCCAATGTATTTGCCCTCATGAACATCGTTTGGCTTTTTGTTGCGTAATAACAGTAAAAATTCTTTGCCATTGTCCAAATAACAAATGGTCGCTAGCTTCGTCATCAGCATTTCCTCCTTGTGCCTTTCGTTGAAAGAGTTATAACTCCAATTCTTTACGGATATCTTCATAGTAGCGATAATGGGGCACCAGATTGAGCCTTACGTCTCAATTCCTACCAAGCTTCAAACTGACTCTACGGGTTAC
>CALJSD010000068.1 GCA_937976325.1 uncultured Carnobacterium sp. | reverse complement strand
GTGTATAAAGGTCTTGATATTGGGACAGCAAAAGTTACTGAGGAAGAAAAAGAAGGTGTTCCTCATCACTTGCTCGATATTTGTGAGTGGGATGAACCTTTTACTGCAAATGACTTTAAAGAGAAGGCCGAAGCTGCTATTGCAGACATTACGAGTCGTGGAAAATTACCGATTATCGTCGGTGGTACAGGACTCTATATCGAAGGTCTATTATATGGATTTCATTATAGTGGCGAGGGTTCAAATAATCCGGACTATCGTTTATTAAAAGAACAAGAGCTAGAAGAAAAAGGGTCAGAAGTGCTTTGGAATGAATTGGCTGCAGTAGATCCTGAGGCAGCTGCCAAGATTTCGGTGAATAATCCTAGACGCGTGATTCGTGCGCTAGAAGTGATTCATGCGACAGGTAAGAAGTTTTCAAGTCTAGAAATTCAAAAGACGCCGCACTATGATTCGTTTATTATTGGTTTAAATACCGATAGAGCACTTCTATATGAGCGCATCAATTTGCGTGTAGAACTGATGAGTGAGGCTGGTCTTGAAGAAGAAGCAAGAGATTTATATGAAAAATCAAAAGGCTTAGATATCCAATCGATTAGTGGAATTGGGTATAAGGAATGGATTCCTTATTTTGGAGGGGAACAGTCGCGTGAGGCGATTATTGCAACCATTCAACAAAACTCAAGGCGATATGCCAAACGGCAATTAACGTGGTTTAGAAATCGACTACCGCAAATTCGTTGGGTGAATTTATTAGAGAATCCAAAAGATAAAGAAGAACTATTAGAAGAACTATCAGCTTTTGTAGAGGAGGGATAGAATGGAACAAAGAGAACGTGTCATAATCGTGAGCGTACAAACGACGCAAACGGATGAGGATTTCGCATATGCCAACCAAGAGCTGGCGCAATTAGTCGATACAGCGATGGGGGAAGTAGTGGCCACTGTGACTCAAAAACGTGAATCGATTAGTGGACGTACCCTTGTTGGAAAAGGAAAAGTGGAAGAAATCAGCCATCTTGTTGACGAACTAGAAGTGGACCTTGTTGTATTCTATCAATCGCTCACAGGTTCGATGGTGAAAAATCTCAATGAATCGATTAACTGTCGTATTATTGACCGTGTACAATTGATTTTAGATATTTTTGCAATGCGTGCTCGTTCTAAAGAAGGGAAACTTCAAGTACAACTCGCGCAATTAAACTACTTACTACCTCGTCTTTCGGGTCAACGTGAAGGCTTGTCTCGTCAAGGTGGGGGAATCGGTACTCGTGGTCCAGGGGAAACTCGCTTGGAAACCGATAGACGTTATATTCGTAAACAAATCCAAGATATCGAAGAACAATTAGAACAAATCAAGAAACATCGCGAACGTTCGCGTGAGAAGAGAAAAAGTTCTAATGGATTCCAACTTGGATTAATCGGATACACGAATGCAGGGAAGTCTACGATTTTAAATCAATTAACGCAGGCGGGTACTTACCAAATGGACCAATTGTTTGCGACACTGGATCCATTAACTAGACAAGTGGACTTGTTCCCGAATTTCGAAGTGACTTTAACAGATACTGTAGGTTTTATCCAAGAGTTACCAACAACATTGATTCATGCGTTTGAATCAACTCTCGAAGAAAGTGCCGATGTCGATTTATTAGTTCATGTGGTGGATGCGTCAAACGCGCAGTTCTCCCTACATGAAAAGACGGTTATCGATTTAGTGAATGACTTGGAAATGCAAGAAATTCCAATGGTGACAGTCTATAATAAGGCAGACTTAATTGAAGGTGAATTCCAGCCAAATCTTTATCCATCAATTCAAATTTCTGCAGTAAATGAAGCAGATGTGGAACGATTAAAAGTTTTCCTAAAAGAACAAGTTAAAGCGCAAATGACTTACTATGAAGAGTGGTTAGACGTGACTCAGACGAAAGAGTTGAATCAGTTGCAACAACGCACTCTTGTCGAGTCGTTAAACTACGACGAAGAGAAAAATCAATATTGCATAAAAGGGTATCGAAAATAAAAATATTTAACGGCTTGAAACTTTGAATTCAAGCCGTTTTTTGTGGCGTAAATTTGTAATCTAACCCCAAAACGCGTATAATATTGAAGATAAGGAATTTTTCAGGAGGCCATCATGAAAGAGATAAAAGCACTCTCAGCAATTTTAAAAGAGAAGTTCGATATTTCGTTTAATAACGAGGCATTGCTTGTCGAAGCGATGACTCACTCTTCGTATGCCAATGAGCATAAAGAGATGAAGGGAATCTATAACGAGCGCATCGAGTTTCTTGGAGATGCTGTTTTAGAACTGAATATTTCAGATTGGCTTTTTAGACAATTTCCTCATTTTAAAGAAGGACAATTAACAAAACTAAGAGCACAAATTGTTTGCGAAGAAAGCTTATCTATGCTGGCAAAGGAGTGTTCTTTGAATGAGTATTTGTTACTTGGAAAGGGAGAGACACTTAGCGGAGGGCGTGAAAAGCCAGCTGTTTTATGTGATGTGTTCGAGGCATTTATTGGCGCTCTTTATCTTGATAAAGGGATGGAAGAAGTGCAACGCTTCTTAGACCAAGTGATTGTTCCTAAGATTAAAAATGGACGTTATGAACTGATTACTGATTTCAAAACGGAGTTACAAGAATATTTGCAACAAAATGGGACAGTTCATATTCGTTATGAATTAATTAAAGAAGAAGGACCTTCGCATGATAAAGTATTTACCGTTCAAGTAACTGTGGATGGAAAGAAATACAAAACTGCGAGTGGCAAAACGAAAAAGGCAGCCGAGCAAATGGCCGCAAAATTGACTATGGAAGAACTGACACAGGGTTCACTTTCATAGAAAGAAAGGATTAAAGCATGCAATTAGAGAAAATTGAAATGTCGGGATTTAAATCATTTGCCGATAAGACAACAATTGAATTCGATAAAGGCGTGACTGCGGTTGTGGGACCTAATGGTAGTGGAAAGTCTAATCTTTCTGAAGCGATTAAGTGGGTTCTTGGGGAACAATCGGCTAAGAGTTTACGTGGGAAGCGGATGGATGACGTTATTTTCGCAGGTTCTCAAACAAGAAAACCAGTGAATATTGCCGAAGTGAATCTGTATATCAACAACGAAGACAAAGTGTTGGCAACGGATCAAACGCAAGTCGTTTTAACGCGTCGTTTGAATCGTAATGGGGCAAGTGATTTCTTAATTAACAAGAAACCAGTTCGTTTGAAAGACATTACAGACTTAATGATGGACTCAGGATTAGGGAAAGACTCGTTTGCTTTGATTTCGCAAGGGAAAGTTGAGCAAATCTTTAACGAAAAACCTGAAGAACGTCGAATGATTATCGAAGAAGCGGCTGGAGTATTAAAATACAAAGACCGCAAAAATCAAGCGCAACGTAAATTGAATCAAACACAAGATCACTTGAATCGTGTGGAAGATATTCTGCATGAAATCGAAGGGCAATTAGCACCGCTGGAAGAACAACGTGAAAAAGCTATTGCGTACGTTTCGAAGAAAGAACAGTTAGAAGATGTCGAAACAGCCCTCTTAGCGGTTGAAATCGAAACATTAAACGCTCAGTGGAAAGTAGCCCTTCAAGAAGTAGAGCAACTGCAAGAGCAATTAGCGCAAACAGAAGCGCTATTAGAAAGTCTTCAAGTGGACATCGAAGAAAACCAAGTAAAACTTGAAGCTCGTAATGAAGAACTCGATGCTAAGCAAGAAGAATACGTAGAATTAATCCAAAAAGTCGAACAATTGGATGGTCAACGTAAAGTCTTCGAGCAACGTCGTCAATTTGCGGAACGTAGCGATGAGGAAAATCAAGAAGCATTAGCTGCTGCGCTTCGTGAGTTAGAAGAAGTGGAAGAAAAATTAGCTCTTCTTGAAAAGAATCAAGTCGAGCGTAAGGTTGAATTAAAGAACGTAGAAGAGGCTTGGAGCCAATTAGTCGAAGAATTAGACCAATTAAGTCAAAGTAACGAGGAAAGCGTTAAAGAGCTTCAAAATCGTTATATTGAGCAATTACAAGAAATCTCACGTTTACTCAACCAAGAGAAGAACCTTGAGAAGTCGATGGAAGTAAACCAAAACACTCAAGAAAAAATGACAGAGCGTTTTGATTCCTTTGATGAAGAACATCGTGCTTTAGAAGAAAAAGCAAATCATTTTGTTGAGAAAATCGAAGAACTCACTAAAGAAGAAGCCACTTCTGAAAAACGACTTTCAGTACTAAGAGAAAAATTAGCAAAAGTGAATGAGAAACATGCAACTCTTTCTAGTGAAGGGATGGAAAAAGAACGCCATCTTCAACAATTACAAGCGACGGTTCGAAGCTTAAAACAAGTTTCTGAAGACTACGCTGGTTATTATCAAGGGGTTCGTGAAGTTCTGAAACACAAATCTGAGTTGCCAGGTGTGGTGAATTCTGTAGCGGAACTGATTCGTGTGGATGAGAAATTAACGACAGCCATCGATATCGCGCTAGGAGCGACGAGCCAACATATTGTAGTAACGGATGAGAAGGCTGCTGCCAAAGCGATTACGTATTTAAAGACGAATCGTTTAGGCCGTGCAACGTTCTTACCTTTATCAATTATTAAAGAAAAACAAGTACCAGATACGGTATTAAACCAAGCGAAAAAAGTAGACGGCTTTATTGGTATCGCAAGTGAACTTGTTTCAACAGATAATAAATATGCTTCGATTATTAAAAACTTACTTGGAACTACACTTGTGACAACAAACTTACAAGTAGCACAACTATTAGCGAAACAACTCGGTTACCGCTATCGTATTGTCTCACTTGAAGGAGATGTCGTAAACGCAGGTGGTTCGATGACAGGGGGAGCTTCTAAGAACTCTGGTCAACAATCACTCGTTCGACGTAACAGTCAACTAGAAACAGTGACAAAGCAATTTGAAGAAGCAAAGGTTGAATACGAAAAATTATCAGCACAGTTCCAAAAAGTGACAGCTGAAAAGAACAAGCTAGAAGAAGAGTATCGCGAATTAAATGCAAGTCATACTCAATTGGAACAAACCCTAAACCAATTAGAATTCCAATCAAGATTTGCGCTTGAAGAAGTTCAAAAACATGAGCGTATTCAACAAGCAAACCAATTTGAAATGGATGAACTTATTGAATCGTATGAGCAATTGGAAGAACAATATGTTGAAAACCATGAGAAATTAGTAGCTCTTCAAAAAGCGAATGCGTCCTTGAAAAAAGAATTGGATTACCTTCAATTATCGAATGAAGATAAGACCCAACAAATTCAAGAAAAGCAAAAAGAATTGCAAGAACTTGGAACCAATCGTGCTCGTGTACAAGAGCAATTTAACCAAGAAAAACGTGAAATTCATCAAACGAAACTTCAAAAAACTCGCTTAGAAGATCAAATTGAATTATTACATTCTAAGAAATCGGAACAGTCTCGTAACCAAGAGGAAGACGAAGCGATTTATGCGAAGATTCAAGAAGAGTTTGATGCGTTAAAAGGTCAAGTGGATGAATTCGATGTACTGATTAAAGAGCTACGTGATGAGCGTGCTGCTCTTGAAATTCATGTAAAACAATCAGAAGCTGCTAGAACTCAAGCGCAACATCAATTACAAGATCAGTTGAAGAATCAAACACGATTAGAAACGAAAGCAAATCGTTTTGAAATCTCGATTGACCAAAAATTGACGTACTTGAGTGAAGAATACGAATTAACATTTGAAGCAGCGATTGCTAAAACAACACTTGATATGTCGATTGAAGAAGCTTCGAAACTCGTTCGTAGCCTAAAACAACAAATTGAACAAATGGGTGCAGTAAATTTATTAGCGATTGAAGAGTTTGAAGCGGTACAAGAACGCTTTACATTCTTAACAGCGCAGCAACAAGATTTACTAGAAGCAAAACAAACGCTGGAAGAAACGATTACGGAAATGGACGAAGAAGTAACTACACGCTTCAAGACAACGTTTGATGCCGTAAGTACTCAATTTGAGCGCACATTCCCACGATTATTTGGTGGTGGACGTGCAACGCTTGAATTGACTGATCCAGAGAACTTACTTGAGACAGGGATTGAGATTATCGCTCAACCGCCTGGTAAGAAGCTTCAATCACTCAGCTTACTTTCTGGTGGGGAACGTGCCTTTACTGCGATTGCATTACTCTTTGCAATCTTAGAAGTGAAGCCAGTTCCATTCTGCTTACTCGATGAGGTTGAAGCTGCATTGGATGAGGCAAACGTAGCGCGTTACGGTCGTTACTTAAAAGAGTTTACTAACCGTACGCAATTCATCGTAATTACTCACCGTCGTGGTACGATGGAAGAAGCCGATGTATTGTATGGGGTAACCATGCAAGAATCTGGGGTTTCAAAACTTGCTTCTGTTAAGTTTGAAGACTTTGACGAATTAGAAGAAGTGAAATAAGAATAAGAGGTGGACAATAGAGTCTACCTCTTATTTTTTAATACGAATGGCTTGTTTTGTGGTATACTATAAGAGATACGTTCCATGAGCGTATAATGAGAGCAGGGATGCTTAAAGGAGTTTTTTAATTGATTAAACTAATTGCACTAGATTTAGATGGAACACTATTAACTGGTGAAAAGAAAATAACTGAAGAAAATAAAAAAGCTATCAAATTAGCTAAAGAAAATGGAATTAAAGTGGTTATTTGTACTGGTCGTCCTATTGTGAGTATTGTCCACTTACTTGAAGAATTGGACCTCATGGGAGACGATGATTACGCCATTAACTTCAATGGCGGTTTGATTCAAAAAACGAAACACGGAGAAATCGTCTATCAAACAGGACATACGGTTGAAGATATGAAGTACTGTCATGAAGAAGTGACAAAAGTAGGACTTCCGCTTGTTATGATTGATACGGTGAGAGCTTACGAGCCAACGCCTCCAGAAGGACGTCCGTCAATTTATAACACATTACCACATCCAATTACATTTGAACCAAAGAATCCCGAAGATTTCGAGGAAGGACATATTTTTAATAAAGCCGTTCTTTGTATCGCTCAAGATATCTTGGATGAAGGAATTGCAAAATTACCAAAAGAATTCTTTGAACGATTCAACTGTATGAAATCAAGAACATTCTTATTAGAAGTCGTTCCTAAACATGTTTCAAAAGGAAACGGCTTGAAGATGTTAGGAGAAATCCTAGGAATTTCATTGGATGAAATGGCAGCATGTGGTGACGAGGAAAACGACTTACCAATGTTAACAGTTGTCGGTTATCCAGTAGCGATGGGCAATGGCTCGAAAGAAGTCAAAGATGTGGCTAAATATGTTACAGCAACCAATGAAGATTCTGGTGTTGCGCAGGCCATTTATCATATTATTGAAATGAATAAACAAGCGTAAAGTGAGGGGAAAATATGGGATTATTTGATCGAATTAAACGTGCCTTTACTGGTGAAGATGAAGTCATTAAACATGAGGAGACGAAAGAGTCGATTGTTATTGAGAAATATGACAAAGGGATGGAGAAAACACGTCGTAGTTTCTCAGATCGACTAAACGAATTCCTAGCAGACTTCAGAGAAATTGACGAAGACTTCTTTGAAGATTTAGAAGAAACATTTATTTCATCAGACGTTGGTTTTGAAATGACTTTAGCCATTACAGATGCCTTACGTGATGAAGTTCGTCTGCAAAATGCAACGACTTCAGGCCAAGTAAAAGAGGTCATCATTGAGAAGATGGTCGATATTTATGAAAAAGGGGAAGACAACTTATCTGCATTGAAGAAAGCGGAAGGTCGTCCTACTGTGTTAATGTTCGTCGGCGTGAATGGGGTTGGTAAAACAACAACCATTGGTAAAATCGCTTGGAGATTAAAACAAGAAGGTAATAAAGTGTTACTAGCTGCAGGAGATACATTCCGTGCTGGTGCGATTCAACAATTAGAAGTATGGGGTGAACGTGTAGGAGTTCCGGTTGTTTCCGGTCGTGAAGGCGGAGACCCATCATCTGTTGTATTTGATGCGATTAAGAAAGCAAAAGAAGAAAAATTCGATTACTTATTAATCGATACAGCTGGTCGTCTTCAAAACAAAGTGAACTTGATGAAAGAGTTAGAGAAGATGAATCGTATTATCTCTCGTGAGATTGAAACAGGTGCTGATGAAACATTATTAGTGTTAGATGCAACAACTGGTCAAAATGCTCTTGTTCAAGCGAAGCAATTCGGTGAGACGATTAACATTACAGGGCTCATCTTAACGAAATTAGATGGAACTGCAAAAGGTGGGGTAATCCTATCAATTCGTCATGAATTAAACATTCCGGTGAAATTTATCGGATTAGGGGAGCAAATGGACGATTTACAACCGTTTGAACCAGAACAATTTATTTACGGTTTAGTAAAAGATATGCTATAATATATCTATAATAAAATTTGAAATGAGGCGAAATAATGGAAAATAATCATTATGGTGTTGAATCCAGTATTGCTGGAAGAAATCAATTTTTCATGAAAGTGTATGCTTGGATGTTTGGAGGACTAGCAATTTCTGCTTTAGTTGCTTACCTATTCAGTACAGTTCCAGCGCTTTATAGTGCATTCTTCGATTTCATGATTATGACTCGTGGATACGGAATGTGGGTTATCTTTATTGCGCAATTAATACTTGTATTTGTAATGCGTCCAAATTATGAAGAACTTGGTAGACCAATTCGTTATATTGTTTCATATTGTTTATATGCAGCATTAACAGGATTTACATTCTTCATAGTAACACAAGTTTATGAGTTAGGAAGTATCGTACAAGCGTTTATTTCTACTTGTGCATTATTCGTAGGTTTATCAATCGTTGGATTTACAACGAAGAAAGACTTAACAAGTTTTGGTCGTCAAGCAATGGGAGCTTTATTAGGGTTAATCATTGCTAGCTTGATTAACTTGTTCTTCTTCCATAGTTCAGTAGTTGAATTAATCATGTCTGGTATCTCATTGGTCATTTTCACCGTGTTAACAATGTACGATACTCAAAAACTAAAAAATATGTACAACTACTACGAAGGACAATCAGCATTAGAAGGAATTGCGATTCTAGGTGCATTAGAATTATACTTAGACTTCATCAATATCTTCTTAGATATCTTACGTCTATTCGGAAGCAGAAAAGACTAATCTACACTTTCATAGCCTAGGTTTGCCTAGGCTTTTTTGTTTGCCTTCATTTAAGAAGTTTTTGAAAGATTCTGAAAAGAATTTAATGCATTTTCACGTGAATTCATGTATACTACATTAGTACGCATTAACGAATTAGGAGGATGTTAAATGTTTGAATTAAATGCATTCGATTATGAGGATATTCAATTAATCCCAAATAAATGTATTGTAAATAGTCGTTCGGAGTGTGATACTACGGTTAAATTAGGGAAACACACCTTTAAATTACCGGTGGTTCCTGCTAACATGCAAACCGTTATTGATGAATCTGTTGCTGAATTTTTAGCAGAAAACGGATATTTTTATATTATGCACCGCTTTGATGAAGCTAGCCGTTTACCATTTGTAAAACGAATGAAAGAACGTGGATTAATCTCATCAATTAGTGTAGGTGTAAAACCTCAAGAATATGATTTTATTGTAGAATTAAAAGAAAATGGTCTTGTTCCTGACTACATTACTATTGATATTGCGCATGGCCATTCTAATTCAGTTATTGACATGATTAAGCATATTAAAAAACATTTACCAGAGGCCTTTGTGATTGCTGGTAACGTTGGTACGCCAGAAGCCGTTCGTGAATTAGAAAATGCTGGTGCTGATGCTACTAAAGTAGGGATTGGACCTGGTAAAGTATGTATTACTAAAATTAAGACAGGTTTTGGTACTGGTGGATGGCAACTTGCTGCACTACGTTGGTGCTCAAAAGCTGCACGTAAACCATTGATTGCAGATGGGGGAATCCGTACTCATGGAGACATTGCTAAATCCATTCGTTTTGGTGCAACTATGGTCATGATCGGATCATTATTTGCTGGTCACGAAGAATCTCCAGGTAAAACGGTTGAAGTAAATGGAATGCTTTATAAAGAGTACTTCGGTAGTGCGTCAGAATTCCAAAAAGGTGAACGTAAAAACGTTGAAGGTAAGAAAATTGTCGTTCCTTATAAAGGATCGCTGAAAGATACACTTATTGAAATGCAACAAGACTTACAATCATCAATCTCATATGCAGGTGGTAAAGATATTGAAGCTATCCGCAAAGTAGATTATGTCATCGTTAAAAACTCAATTTTTAACGGAGATTCAATTTAGAATTATTAACGAGCAGAAGGAGAAATCTTTCTGCTTTTTTGTTTTTCGTATTTATTCTTCGGAATTTGTTTGATATACTATGGAAAAGAACTCAGTCAAAGTGAGGCGCGACCTATGTGGTTATTTAATCGAAAAAATAAACGTAAAGATGACTTTGAAATGGAAGAAACGTTTTATAGTGAATCTGTGGAAGTGGATAGTGATTCTGATGAGGAAGCTTATCATCAAATTGCCGATATCATCACTGGTCATAGTGAACGTATCAGACAACTTTTAGAGAGTTATTTTGATAATCCTGATTTATTGATTGAAGAACTACGAGAAGATGATGTGGACTGGAATGATGAGTTCGCTGACCTATTGGAACAAGCGCAAGACGATTATTGGTTACTAATGCTATTAACACTTGAAAAAGAATCCTATGCAACTCAAATTTATTGGAGAGATAATGCTAGTACTTTAGCCAGTAAGCTTCCCAAATTAATGTTGTTAAAAGGAATCGCACAGCAAGAATTGCAAACTTGCTCTGTAGAGTGTTCTGTATCAGAGTATTTAGAGTGTATTTCTGCAAAATTACAAGAAGCGGGAATCGCATTAGGTACGATTGAGTTGGATGATGAGAATGTTTTGATTTTCTCGATATTAGAAAGAAGAGTAGAACGTCTCAACAATTTAATGAATAATGTTGAAAAAAGTTGGAAGCAAATTTCGTAAAGATTACAAAAATATTACGAATTTGCTTCTTTCTATTTGAAATCTTAAGAATTTATTTGTAAAATAAATTGAATTATAAGGAGGATAGGAATGGAAAAACGTAAATTTAAGTTTCTTTTGGGATTAATGACATGTGCATTCGCACTTTCTGCTTTAGCGCCAATTGCTGCTGAAGAAACCACACAAGAACCGGGAGAAGGAACTACTGTTGTTCAACAAACAGAGGCTCCAGAAACAACAGAAGCCACTGAGACAACAGAGCAAACAACGACAACAACAACGTCGAAAGAACTTCCGATTGAAGAAGATATTTTCGAGATTACAGCTCGTTATGGGTATGATGTAAGTGAATACTACAAACCTGAAGGAGCTATTTTAGTCGATGCTGAGACTGGTCAAATTCTTTATGGTGATAATATTGACAAATCATGGGATCCAGCGAGTACAACTAAATTAATGACAGCGTATCTTGTGTATGATGCGATTAAAGCAGGCAAGCTCACATTAGATACTAAAATTACGGCAACAGAAGAAGATAGAGCGATTTCTACTATCGATGATATTAGTAATAACCAAATCAGAGCAGGGATTGAATACCCAGTGCGCGATTTACTTTATCTGATGATGTATCCTTCCTCAAACGTTGCGACAGTGATGTTATCACACGCGATTAGTAAATCAAACGAAGAATACATTAAGATGATGAATGATAAAGCGAAAGAATTAGGAATGACAAATTCCAAATTCTATAATCCAAGTGGAGCCGTTGTTTCAGCATTCCGTGGATTATATGTTGTTGAAGGTGTGCCGGATGAGTACAACCAAACAACAGCTCGCGATTTAGCAACATTAGCATATTACTTCTTAAAGAACTATCCTGAATTTCTTGAAATTACACGAGAGCCTGCTGTTACTACAATGGAAGGAACTCCTGTAGAAGAAACGTTCTATACATTGAATCAACTTGCAAACGGAATGCCTCAAGGGTATTTTGATGTAGATGGATTTAAGACAGGTTCTTCTCCAAATGCAGCCTTAAACCATGTGATTACAGCAAAAGGAAAAGGCCGCCGTCTAATCGAAGTATTAATGGGTGTAGGTAGTTGGAGCGACTACAACACGAGTGTGTTTTACCGTGCACAATTCGGGAATGCACTTTTAGAAAAAGGATTTACAGAATATCATGAAGTGACAGTGTTAAAAGCTGGAGTTCATGAAATTGATGGTCAAAAGATTAAAGTAGAGAAAGATATCAAAGCTTTAACACGAGGCGATGAAAAACCAACGTATAAACTTGTTGGAGATGAAATCATTGTGGAGCATACTTTCCCAACTTTAACAAAAGAAATTAAATCAAATGTTTATAAAGTGACAAAAGTTGTTGACGAAACAACGACAGAGGAAGCTTCATCAACAGAAGGTTCAACCAATGGTGGAATCTTAACATTCGATGAAGATAGTGACCTTGGAACTTTTGCAAACTGGCTAAGAAGCTTGAGCAAAAATCCTTTATTATTAGCGGGTATTATTTTAACACTCAGCGTATTTATTAGTGGAATTGTTCTTGCAACTGTTCAAGTCTTTAAAAAGAAAGATTAACATAAAAAATAACCCTTGAGAAAATTTCTCAAGGGTTTGTTTTTGCTTATTGGAAGAATGCCCAGACCCAGTCGATAATAAATCGTAACCCAATCGTGTAGGCAGCCAGTGTAAATGGTTTAAAGACTAAGATAATGATGATGAATTTCTTATAAGTCATCTTTGTTAAACCAGCAAGCATACATAAGAAGTCATCCGGTGAAACAGGGAAGAACATCATGAATGCAAAGAAGTAGTCGAACCATTGTCCTTTATCCAACCAACTGATATAGCGATTATACGTATGTTCGCTAACCATTGATTTTACGAATTGCTGACCATATTGTCTTGCAAGATAGAAGGCAATGATGGATCCAATCACAATACCGATGTAGTTATAAATGTTTCCAACCCAGTTTCCGTAAATATAAACACCAGCGATACTAGTGAGGGCTCCAGGAATGATTGGAACAACGGTTTGTAAGATTTGTAAAAAGATAAAGATTGGTGGACCCCAAATTCCCGCTTGAAGCATGTAGGCAGATAACGTCTCTTGTGATGTGAAGAGTCCTTTTTTCCATGCCCAAATGATAAAGACCACTGTCGCAATTGCTCCGAGAATTGAAGCAATGTTCATGACTTTTTGAGCCGTAGGGGAAAGAGGTTTTCCTTGTTTAATTTCTTCTGTAGTCATTATTTCTCCTTTTATGATAACAAGTTTCTTTCTGTTGCAACTTTATCATAAAATTGTTGCCACTGTTCTAGAATACTTTCTTTTGAATAGAATTGTTCGCCGCGTTTTGACCCTTCGCAGGCCTTTGCGTAATAATCGGCGTCTTCTTTTAGTTTTGTTAATTCGTCTTTAAACGTTTGTTGACTGTTTGCTTTTAAGTAGTAGTCAAATAAAATTGGTTTGTACTCTGGTAAGTCTCGTAATAGGAGAGGGATGTTTGCGTTCATCGATTCTAAAATCGTCATTGGGAATAATTCCTCAAATGACAATTGAAGCATCACATCACCCATATTAAAGAACTCATTCATACGGTCACGCTCCACAAGTCCAAGGAAGTGAACGTTATCTGGAAGATCATCCATGTGTTCCATAATTTCTTTACGACCTTCAGAAATCCCTTTAAAGGCGAAGTTACCAGCCC
>CALJSD010000067.1 GCA_937976325.1 uncultured Carnobacterium sp. | reverse complement strand
CGTGAAACGTTCTGCGGATGTTTCGGGAAACGCACGCCATTTCTGCGATTGCGAGTTCAACTACAAAGGATGTGAAGCAGAAAGACAGAAGCTAAGAATATTCTCACAGTGCGAGAATATTCTGCTTCGTAGTCTTTCGTTCGCACAGTTTATTAGACTTTCTTGAATCACGAGTGATGAAAAGAAAGTAAATAAACCACTGCGTCTAAGTCAAAGCGCAAAACTTTTGAACAGACAAAAAATTAACATATATGTTAATTCACACATATGTTAATTTCACTATACATATTTTATTTTTATCACTATTACATATTATTTTTGAAAAAAGGAGACTTCTATGACGCAAATTCTAGATGGGAAAGCATTAGCTGGAAAAATAAGAGAAGAACTAAAACAGGAAGTACAACAGCTTTCTAAGAGTGGATTAACCCCTTCGCTAACTGTGATTCTCGTTGGAGAAGACCCAGCTAGCCAAGTGTACGTGCGTAATAAAGAACGCGCAGCAACTGAAGTAGGCATTCATTCAAACGTGATTCGCCTCAGTGAAGAAACGACACAAGAAGAACTTTTTGAATACGTGAATATACTCAACCATGATGCTAGCGTTCATGGGATTTTAGTGCAATTGCCTCTGCCAAAGCACATCGATACAGATGCGGTCTTAGAAGCGATTGTTCCTGAAAAAGATGTGGATGGATTCCATCCAGTGAACTTAGGAAAGTTACTACAAAAGGATGAATCGATTGTTCCATGTACACCACAAGGAATCATGGAATTCTTCAAAGAATACGATATTGACCTTGTTGGTAAAGAGATGGTGATTATCGGCCAAAGTACGATTGTTGGCCGTCCAATGGCGCTTTTAGGATTGAATCACGGTGCGACAGTCACAGTTTGTCATAGCCGTACAAAAGATTTAGCAAAAGTGGCTAAGCGCGCTGATATTTTGATTAGTGCCGTAGGAAAAGCAGGGCTCATTACAAAAGACTTCGTGAAAGAAGGGGCCGTTCTCATTGATGTCGGCATTAACCGTAATGAGGAAGGAAAACTTTGTGGAGACGTCTTATTTGAAGAAGTGGCGCCACTCACAAGTGCGATTACACCAGTACCTGGCGGAGTTGGTCCAATGACGATTGCGATGTTACTAGCGCAAACCGTAAAAAATGCAAAAAGTAAGAAGGAGTAGGACATGGAACAAGAATACTTAACCGTCACCGCGTTGACCAAGTATATTAAAACTAAATTTGACCGTGATCCGCACTTAGACCGCGTTTATTTGACGGGAGAAATTTCGAACTTTAATAAAAATAGTGTCCATAAGTATTTCAACTTAAAGGATGAAAATGCGATTATCGCAGCAACGATGTTCCAAGGAGCCTATAAGAAAATTCAATTCCAACCAGAAGAAGGAATGAAGGTTCTTGTGATTGGGCGAGTTACGGTTTATGAGAAATCTGGGAAATACCAAATGATTATCGACCACATGGAACCAGATGGGGTCGGAGCTCTATATCAAGCCTATGAGCAGTTGAAGAAGAAGTTAACTGAAGAAGGCGTATTTGCTGGACCAAAGAAACCAATTCCTGTATTTCCAAAGAAAATTGCGATTTTAACGAGTGATACGGGTGCCGTTATTCGAGATATTCAAACAACGGTAGCTCGACGTTTTCCAATCGCGCAACTCGTGTTATATCCAACCGTGGTACAAGGAGTTCACGCCGTTCCAAGTATTCTTAAAAACTTGGACTTAGTAGAACAGTCGGATGCCGATGTGGTTATCATTGGTCGTGGTGGTGGTTCCATCGAAGACTTATGGGCGTTTAATGAAGAACCAGTTGTTAGACGTGTCGCTTCATTCTCCCTCCCAATCATTTCAAGCGTGGGTCATGAAACAGATACTACCTTAACAGACTTTGCGGCTGACCAACGTGCAGCTACACCAACTGCAGCAGCAGAACTTGCAACGCCGGTGTTAAACGACATTCATTTAACACTTGGAAATTTAACAGGACGTTTGCAAACCACGATGCTTAATCAGTTGAATACTCGTAAGGAGTTATTAAGTAAGCTAGAGAAATCTGGTATTTTTGTAAAACCAGAGCGGATGTATGAAGTATATGCACAACAAGTCGATCAATTGCGTTTAAAACTAATGCAAGGGATGCAACAAAGACTTCACCTGGCAAAACAACAGTCGATGCAATTTACGCACCGTCTGCAATTAGTGTCGCCAGAACAATTATTAATTCAACAAAAGCAAAAACTCGAATGGTTGCATAAGCAATTAGTCGATAGCAATCAAAACTACTTGCAGGATAAGCAAATCCGATTCCAACAATTAGTGGAGAAATTAGATTTACTTAGTCCGTTGAAGATTATGACGCGTGGTTACGGTATAGTATTTAAAGACGGTGATATCGTGAAATCAGTGGACCAAATTGAAGAAGAACAACCAATTGAAATCAGACTTAGTGATGGTTTAGTGAATGCTACTGTCACAGCAAAAAATAAGGAGAGTTTATAATGGCTAAAAAAGAAATGAAATTTGAAGAAGCAATGGGTGCCTTAGAACAAATCGTGCGCCAACTAGAAAGCGGAAATGTCCCTTTAGACGAAGCGCTTGATAAGTTCAAAGAAGGAATGGAATTAAGCCAATTTTGTAATGAAACATTGACAAAAGCCGAAGAAACCGTTCGTGCAATGATTACAGTGAATGCAGAAGGAAAAGAGGCATAGTCGTATGGTGAAGGATGTTATTCAACAACTTCAACAAGACGTAGCACTTCACTTAACGCAGCTGATTGAAAAAAGACCTTCAGATGCGAGGTTGAAAGAAGCGATGTTATACGCCGTTCAATCCGGTGGGAAACGCATTAGACCGCTATTGACACTTGCAGTTGGTTCAGCTGGAACTTCGTCAAATGAAGCAACGTTAGACTTGGCCTGTGCCTTAGAGATGATTCATACGTATTCACTCATTCATGATGATTTACCAGGAATGGATGACGATGACCTTCGTCGTGGTCGACCAACTGTGCATAAGGCTTTTGATGAAGCCACTGCGATTTTAGCTGGGGATGCATTACTGACATTAGCGTTTGAAGTGGCAGCAAATGCCAACTTACAAGCTCATCAATTAGTGGAAGCCGTGAAGATTTTATCGACAGCTTCAGGTATGAGCGGAATGATTTCAGGTCAAATGAAAGATATTGCTAGTGAAGATGTAACGATTACTTTGGAACAAATGAAGGAAATCCATCGTGAGAAAACAGGCGAGTTATTACTAGCTGCTGTACGTCTTGGAAATCTCTTTATCGATGATGCGAAGATGAAAGAAGCTTTTGTATCCTATGCAACTCACTTTGGTCTAGCATTCCAAATTCAAAACGACTTGCAAGATGTTTGCTGGACAAGTGAGCAAACTGGTAAAGAAACAGGTAAGGATTCAGAACTAAGTAAAAATACGTATCCGAGTCTCTTAGGAGTAGAAGGCGCTAAAGTTGCTTTAGCAAGCGAAATTTCGTCTTGTAAACGTGAATTGGAAGAAGTGGCATTTACGCCAGAAAACCAACAAACAAAGGCGCTACTCGTTGAATTTTTAACGTATTTAGAAATATAGGAGTAACAAATGGAAAAAGAACGTGTGGATATTCTAGTCGTCCAACAAGGATTGACAGATTCCAGAGAAAAAGCAAAACGTCTTGTCATGGCTGGACAGATTGTGGATGCAGTGAATCATAATCGATACGATAAACCAGGGGAGAAAATTCCTGTGACGAGTTCATTGATGATTAAAGGGGAACCGTTGAAATATGTCTCTCGTGGCGGTTTGAAATTAGAAAAAGCCTTAAAAGAATTCGATGTTAGTGTCGATGGTAAGATTTTACTTGATATCGGTGCTTCGACTGGTGGCTTTACAGATGCGGCCTTACAAAATGGTGCTAAACAAAGTTATGCACTCGATGTGGGGTATAACCAATTAGATTATAAACTTCGCCAAGATGAACGTGTCGTTGTTATGGAGCGTATGAATTTCCGTTTCGCAACTCCAGATGATTTCACAAAAGGGCAACCAGATGTGGCTTCAATTGACGTATCGTTTATCTCGTTAAAACTTATTTTACCGCCATTAAAACCAATTCTAAAAGAAGGCGGAGACGTGCTCGTATTGATTAAACCGCAATTCGAAGCAGGTCGTGAACGCATAGGGAAAAAAGGGATTGTTAGCGATCCAAAAGTACATGAAGATGTATTAGTCGATATTTTAAGCTTCAGTGAACAAATTGGATTCACTGTCGAAAAAGTAACGTATTCACCAATCACTGGTGGAAGTGGGAATATTGAATTTTTAGCGCATTTAAAAAATACGGCTCCAAGTGAGGTGCATTCGTTTGAAGAACTCGCGCATGAGACGGTTAAAGAAGCGCAACGATTAAAAAAGTAAAGGGTGACGAACTTGATTCAAGAGATTTATATTAAGAATTTTGCCATTATCGAAGAAGTTCAGTGTACGTTTGAAAAAGGGATGACGGTTTTAACCGGGGAAACGGGCGCTGGGAAATCGATTATTATTGATGCGGTGGGCCTATTAATTGGAGAACGTGCATCACTTGAAATGATTCGTTATGGTGAAGAAAAGTCCTTGATTCAAGGGGTATTCCGAATTGAGGATCCAGCCGTTGTTGAAAAACTGCAAGAATTCGGGGTTGAAGTTGTTGAAGATGAATTAATGATTCAACGTGAATTATTGCAAAATGGAAAATCAAACTGCCGTATTAATGGACAGTTAGCGACTGTTGCGCTCCTTAAACAAATCGGACCTTATTTAATCGATATTCATGGTCAAAATGAGCATTTCCTCTTATTAAACGAAGAGAAACACTTAGGGCTATTAGATGAGTTTGCACACCATCAAATGGGTTCGTTAATGGCCGAGTACGATAAAGCATATGCTAAAGTGGTTGCTGCCAAACAAGAGCTTAGAGCCTTGCAAACGGCAGAAAAAGAAGACGCACAACGCGTAGATATGTTGAAATTCCAACTGCAAGAAATCGAAGAAGCTAATATTTATGTGGGTGAGGAAGAACAATTAAGTGAAGAAAAAGAATACTTCACCCATTTCCAAAAAATACAAACGGCACTTCAAACAGCTCTTGCTGCTCTTGAAGGGGAAGAATATTCAAGCGTCGATGCTATCGGTGAAGCGACACGTGAAGTGGAAAGCCTAGAATCGATTTCAACAAGCTTTAAGACACTCTCTACGCAAATGAGCGAGGCTTACTATCAACTGCAGGATGCTGCAAGTGCGATTCGTCATGAAATCGAAAATGCTGAATTTGACGAAGAACGTCTGGCCTTTATTGAAGAACGTCTCGATGTTTACTATCAATTAAAACGTAAATATGGGGATGATGCAGAAGAGATTCTAGCCTTCCAAGATAAAGCAAGAGACGCTTTGAATAAGATTGAAAATAAAGAAGCATTGATTGCTGAAACAGAAAAAGTGTTGAAACAAGCTACTCTTGAAGCCTTTGCGATTGCAGAGAATATTTCAAATATTCGTCGTGAAGTGGCGAAACGTTTAGAAGCTGATATTGTGAACGAATTGCACGGTCTCTACATGGAGAATGCGCAATTTGCCATTCAATTTGAAACTTCAGATAGCTTACTCGAAACCGGGATTGACATCGTTGAGTTTTACATTTCAACGAATAAAGGGGAACCGTTGAAGCCTCTTAGCAAGATTGTCTCTGGAGGGGAGTTGTCGCGTATTACATTAGCGATGAAATCCATCTTCACAAAAGAACAACTCGTTGGAACGATTATTTTTGACGAGGTGGATACAGGTGTCAGCGGACGTGTGGCGCAGGCGATTGCTTCTAAAATGCACTACATTTCAGAATACGCTCAAGTGTTGAGTATTACGCATTTACCACAAGTAGCAAGTATGGCGGATACGCATATTCATATTGAAAAAGTGGAAGAAGGCGAACGTACGCATACGATTCTAAAAGTAATGAACGAAACAGAGCGTACTGAAGAAATTGCACGTATGCTTTCAGGTACGACGATTACCGCATTAACACTAGAAAATGCGAAAGAACTATTACAAATTTCAAACGCCATTAAACAAGAAAATGATACACGAGCAGAAGGTGAACGCAAATGACAAAAATCTTTGCACATAGAGGGAGTAAAGGTACTCATCCAGAAAACACACTCACTTCATTTAGAGAAGCCGTTCGTGTGGGGAGTGATGGCATTGAACTCGATGTCCATTTAACAAAGGATGGACATTTAGTCGTGATTCATGATGAAACGGTTGACCGCACAACCAATGGTACTGGAGAAATTAGAAACTTAACCCTTGCAGAAATTAAAGCAATGGATGCAGGAAGTTGGTTTAATGCGACATTTGCTGGCGAGAAAATTCCAACGCTAGAAGAAGTGCTTCACTTATTAAAAGAGTTGAACTTTAACGGTCAATTAAATATCGAGTTAAAAACTGATATTATTCAATATGAGGGACTCGTTGAGAAATGTCTAGCCCTTCAAAGTACCGAGAATTGGCCATTTGCAATTGTCTATTCTAGCTTTAACCCATATACATTAGTTGAACTCAAAAAATTAAATCCAACTCAAGAAATTGGGCTTCTATTTGAGTCAGTCGAGTGGGCGAATAAAGGGGACGCGATGCTTGAAAAAGAATCGTATCATCCTGATTTGAAGTTGCTTGATTGGACGCTTGAATGGAATACGAATCAATTACCTTTACGTGTATGGACTGTGAATGAAGATAAAGACATTAACCGTTGCTTTGAACTACAGATTGAAGCAATTTTTACGGACTATCCGCAAAAGGCGTTACAATTAAAGGAGAACTATGAGCGATAAGCTACCAAAAATTATCATTATCGTGGGACCAACCGCGGTAGGAAAAACAGCTCTCAGTATTGAACTAGCAAAACACTTCAATGGCGAAATCATTAATGGAGATTCGCTTCAAGTGTATAAAGGTCTTGAT
>CALJSD010000066.1 GCA_937976325.1 uncultured Carnobacterium sp. | reverse complement strand
TTTATGAAAAACCAAGTGTAAGACGTAAGAAAAAATCAGAGGCAGCTCGTAAACGCAAGTTCTAGTCAACTCTGTGTATCATAGACTATGTCAGGCTGGGGCTATTAGTCCCAGTCTTTTTTTATCAATCAAACGAAATCACAAGAATGGAGAGATTATAATGTCATTAAAAGAAACGATTAACAACGATATCAAAACAGCGATGAAAGCAAAAGATAAAGAAACATTAGCTGTATTACGTATGATTAAAACAGCGATTCAAGCTGCTGAAATTGACAAAAAATCAGATTTAACACCTGAAGAAGAATTAACAATTTTATCGCGTGAAGCCAAACAACGTCGTGATTCAATTGTTGAATTCGAAAAAGCAGAACGCCAAGAATTAGTTGAAAAAACACAAGGCGAATTAGCGATTGTTGAGAAATACTTACCAGCGCAACTTTCATTAGAAGAAGTGCAAGCAAAAATTGCCGAAATCGCTGAACAAGTAGGAGCAACAACACAAAAAGAATTCGGTAAATTAATGGGTGCCGTAATGCAAGCTCTTAAAGGACAAGCAGACGGTAATGTCATTAAAGAACAAGTAAAAGCACACTTAAATAAATAAGTGTGGATTGGAGGATAACTGATTGGAAAAAGAAACCTTTAAAGCAAGTGTTGAATTAAGCGATAATCCTCAATTAATTCAATTATTTGGTTCTCAAGATCAGAATATTCGTTTTATTGAAGATTCATTTCAAGTACAAATTACCCATCGTGGTGAGCAACTCTTTATTACTGGAGAAGAAGAGGCTGTTTCGCAAGTAAAAGAACTGCTTAATCAGCTTCAAGACTTAATTGCACGTGGAATCAGTATTTCAAAAACTGATATCATTACTGCAGTGAAGATGGCCAAACGTGGTACTTTGGATTACTTTGTTAATTTATATAACGAAGAAATCGGACGTACATTTGCAGGAAAAGCGATTCGTGCCAAAACATATGGGCAACAACAATACATTCATGCGATTAAGAAAACGGATGTGGTATTTGGTATTGGGCCTGCCGGAACGGGTAAAACGTTCGTAGCCGTTGTGATGGCTGTTCAAGCTCTGAAAAAAGGCGAAGTGAAGAAAATTATCTTGACTCGTCCAGCCGTTGAAGCCGGTGAAAATTTAGGGTTCTTACCAGGGGACTTAAAAGAAAAAGTAGATCCATATTTACGTCCGTTATACGATGCTTTATATACCGTATACGGTATGGAGCACACGAATCGCCTTCTAGAGAGAGGCGTCATCGAAGTGGCCCCACTAGCGTATATGCGTGGTCGTACATTAGAAGATTCATTTATTATTTTAGATGAAGCACAAAATACTACAAGAGCACAAATGAAGATGTTCTTAACACGTCTAGGATTTGGCTCGAAAATGATTGTCAATGGAGATAAATCGCAAATTGACTTACCAAAAGGACATCAAGCCAGTGGTCTTTTAGATGCTGAACGTAAACTAAAAGGAATTAATGGTATTGCCTTTGTAGAATTTGATGCCGGAGACGTTGTACGTCATCCAATCGTATCAGAAATTATTAATGCCTACTCAGCTTCTAATAGCACTGAGAAGGAACGAGGTGAAGAAAGTGAGACAAAAGCTCCGTAAGTTTCAAGAATCATTAGGAATTTTCTATTTACCTGCACTGTTAGGTGTTACATTCCTTTTTTTATTAATATTAGGATGGAGTAATGTCCAACCAACCTCTTATTCATTTGAATTAAACCAAGTTGCAAAAGAAACAATCCGAGCGCCAAGAAGCGTAGAGGATAAGGAGCAGACTGAGAAAAATCAACAGATGGCGATGGATGGTGTTGGCGATATTTATGTATTTGATCAAAATCGCGAGCAACAACAAATCGACAAAGTGAAACAATTTTTCCAAGCGATTAAGACAGTCGCAGCAAAAGCTTCAAGCGAAATTTTTGCAACTGATTCTACAACTACGACTTCTGGTGAAGTATCAACAAAAGTAGCAACGATTCAAGATCGACTTACTTATTTCAAAAAGAGTTTAGAATCGGAAAATAAAGCGATTCGTGATTTTGCATTGTATATTCCAGATAGCGTCATTGTTCAATTGCTTTCTGTAAGTTCAGATAAATTGGATAGTTATGAGTCTGCAATCGAAAATGCAATTCAAGACCAAATGGATCATTCTATTACAGAATCCAATTTGCTTCAAGCTCAAGAAGCAGCTAAAAAATCGCTCTTTAACGGAGGATTTACAGATAATGAACGTGAAATGCTTGGACAACTGTTAACGAATAGTATCGTTGTCAATAATGTTGTGGACAAAGACGCAACGAATAGTGCAAAAGAAAATGCCAAACAAAGTGTTTCACCGGTCCGTATTTTACAAGGACAAGTGTTGATTCAAGAAGGGCACATCATTACTCAAGAAGATTTGCGTCTTCTAAAATTATTAGGTATCGATGGCAACTCAAGTAACTACCATCAATTGTATAGTTACTTAATCTTCTTAACGATTTTATTTGCATCATTATTAGCTTTCTCGTTCCGTTTCAAAGTGCGAGCATCGAGCAAAGAGTGGGATACACGCGTTAATGAACTGACTGTTTTCTCAGTTGTATTTACGATTGGGGCCATCCTACTTAAAATCTTATCATTCCTACAAAATCGTGGAATTGATTATATTGGTATAGTATTCCCAATTGCTGGATTTATCTATATCATCTATAAGTTAACTTCGAAGTTTTACTTTACGATTATTGCGATGTTAGTTTATCCAATTTTAGTATGGTATATGTTTGGTAGCGACAGTATTAACACCGAAATCGCGTTGACGACGGTTTACTTCTCACTTGCAGCATGGCTTGGAGTGATTCAAGAGGTATACTGGAAAGATTTATCGTGGTTTAAACAATTACTATTACAAATCATTATTCCATTAGCATTAATGGTTCCGTTTGTATTCTTTAGTAATTATGATTTGGTATCAACGCAATCAGCGTGGTTATTCGCGTTTGCGGCAGTGAGTGGATTCTTATCATTCCTTATTCCTGTTATTTTGATGCCGTACTTTACGTATTTATTCGAGGATAGTTCCGTACTATTATGGGCAGAATTATCAAATCCAAATCAACCGTTGTTAAAAGATTTGATTACAAAAGCTCCAGGAACTTATCATCATAGTTTGATGGTGGCAAACATCTCAGCCAACTGTGTGGAAGCCATTGGTGGAGATTCACAATTGGCGAGAGTAGCTTGTTATTATCACGATATTGGTAAGACAGAGCATCCGTTCTTCTTTATCGAGAACTTACCAGCGCATATGGAAAGTCCTCATAAGATGATTGGACCATATGAATCGAAAGAAATTATTTTTGATCATGTTCGTAAAGGGGTAGAAATTCTTAAACAACATCAATTGCCACAATCAGTGATTGATATTTGTGCAGAACACCATGGAACGACATTGATGAAGTATTTCTATGCTGAAGCCTTAAAAGACAATCCAGATGCGGATGAGGCAGATTTCAGATATCCAGGTCCTAAACCTCAAACAAAAGAATCTGCGGTCATCAATATCGTGGATAGCGCTGAGGCTGCGACTCGTGCGATGAAAGAACCAACGCTTGAGAAAGTTCAAAACTTAGTGCATTCGATTATTATGAATCGCTTGGAGGATGAACAATTTGTTGAATGTGATATTACGTTGAAAGAATTAGCGATTATCGAAAAGAATATCGTGGCTTCATTAAACGGAACATTCCATTCAAGAATTGAATATCCAAAACTTCCTAAAAAACAATCTTAAGAAATTTCTCCCTTCGACTAGGAATAGTTGAGGGGAGTTCTTTTTTGTAAAAGATAAGCTTTAAAGACCGTCAAAGTTCCAATAATGTAGGGAGTTTGTTACAATATTAGTGACGCTAAAAAAGGAGTTTTTAATATGATTATTGAAATTATCGATGAAACAGAAGTAGTACCAGAAAGCCATCAAGAACTTGTGCATAGTGTGGTTAGTTTTGCTGCGGATTACTTAAAAATCCCTGAAAACAAAGAATGTAGTATCTCATTTATTTCTAGCGAACGTATTCGTGAAATCAACCGTGAGTTTAGAAATATTGATAAAGTGACAGATGTGATTAGTTTTGCGTTAGATGATTCAGATGATGACTTTGAAAGTATGAAGTCTATTATGGAAGAGGACGATAGCTTTGTAACTTCTATTGGAGATATCGTTATTTCTTTAGACCGTGCAAAAGAACAAGCAGAAGACTATGGACATTCGCTTGAACGTGAACTTGGATTCTTAGCACTGCATGGCTTCTTACACTTAAACGGTTATGATCACCAAACAGAAGAAGAGGAAGCTGAAATGACAGGATTGCAAAAAGAAATCCTAGAAGCATATGGGTTGAAACGTGATGACGCATAAACAAACAGAAAAGAATTCTAACTTTTTGACGTCACTAAAGCATGCCATAGATGGTATTAAAACAGTGATTCGAGAAGAAAGAAACATGAAGGCGCATCTCTGCATTGCAGGGCTAGCGATTATAATTAGTTTTTTCTCTGGTTTATCAGCAGTCGAATGGTGTTTTATTTTACTGTGTATTTTCATTGTGTTTCTCATGGAAATCTTAAACACCGTCGTTGAAAATTTAGTCGATTTACTAGTGAAAAAGGAATATCATATTGAAGCAAAGAAGGCAAAAGATATTGCAGCTGGTGGAGTGTTACTCAGCGCTAGTTTTACAGTAGTTATTGCAATGATCATTATTTTGCCAAAATGGATTCATTTTTAAGGAGAGAGTATGACAAAACCATTTAAATCAGGATTTGTGGCGATTGTAGGTCGTCCTAATGTCGGCAAATCAACATTTATGAACTATGTGCTTGGTCAAAAGATTGCC